>ONLC01000013.1 GCA_900318545.1 uncultured Eubacteriales bacterium | reverse complement strand
AACAAAATTACTGTACTGATTATATCATATCTCACCCAAAAAATCAACACAAAACCGACTGTGAAGCTCACAGTCGGTTCGTTTTATGCATCTGCACTTATTTTCTGTTAAATTAAGAGAATACATCATAATATTTACTTCTCTGCTTCTATTATATATTATCCGTGAGGCTTTTTCAAATAATTTTTTCTGCACACACGGGTTTATCTATTGCAATTTTTAGCATTCTGTGTTATAATAATTGTTAATAAACCACAAAAGGAGGTATAGTATGAAACAAATTAAACTTTTAACAAAAGCTGCGGCATTAGTGCTCAGTGCAGGAGTGCTGATATCAGCCCTGCCGATGAGTGCCATAGCTGATGAGGCCGAGCCCGTCAAGGCTGTAACAGGTACCTTCACCTATGTAACAGCGGGCAGCGAGAACGCCCTCGGTGAGAAGTATGAGCAGACCGACAAATTCTATTACAGTGATGACTTTTTCTCTGAGCCGTCATCTGTTATGAATGAGCATCTGAGAACTATCTCGGCTGACCTTGCACTGGCTGCATTCGGCTCTCTCGGAGAGGACAACGCTGCGAATGCGGTAGACCTGCTTACCAAGCTGGAGTATGACCCTGAGGTTGATGTTCAGGACGTTGAGGGCGAGCCCACAAAGGACACTATAGGCTCGTATATTACCTACACGACTACTGCTGAGGATAAGAATATCATAGCAGTTGCACTCAGGGGCAGTCGCTATGGTTCAGAGTGGGCAAACACCCTTCTCTCGGGTGCCGAGGGGGATATACAGGGCCTTTCCGAGGCAGCTCTGAAGGTAGTGGAGCGTATCAAGGCTTTCTGTGAGAGCCGTGAGATAACCGCCGATAAGATATGGATAACAGGCTACAGCCGTTCGGGCGCTGTTGCTGACCTTACAGGCAAGTACATAAACAAGCATCTCGATGAGTTCGGCATAACAGCCGACGACCTTTATGTGTACACCTTTGAAGCTCCCCGTGCAAGTGCAGAGAATACACAGTATGCAAATATACACGATGTTATAAATCCGAATGATGTGGTACCGATAGTGTATCCCGAGCAGTGGGGCATTTACCATGCAGGTGTTGAGGAGTACCTGAACTGTGAGGATAAAACAGTTCAGCACATGCAGATAGATGCCGCAGGCCTTACAAGCGGAAAGCTCAGCTTCCTTCCGATAGAGACACGCACAGAGCCTGAAGCTATGAAGGACTTTGAGAAGAGCTTTATTGATTTTCTGACTCAGAGCATAGACAGAGCAGGCTACAGCAAGAACAGCGAGGCTATAGGTGATATAGTTGTAATGGCTCTCGGACTGAGCAAGGAGCAGATGTCTGCACTTGGGGATTTTGCAAAGAGTGCGTTCAGCAATATCGGTCTTATGGACCTTGTTATGAACGTTCTGCCTGTTATTGCGGGCGACCCGACCTCGGCTGATTATCCGACAGCAGTTGACAATCTTGCACAGTTTGTAATAAGCAGATTCGATGCAGCCGACCACAGTGCCTGCCTGACCGATGAACAGTATGCAGCATTAAAGGCAGCTCTGCCCGGGCTTCTGCATCTTGTGGCTCCCGTTGTTACAAGAGATGCCACAGCAAAGCACGGCGGTGAAGTGCTTGAAATGATATCCACCTTTGCAGGAAACGCTCAGAACATCATCAGGGAGCATATTCCTGAAAACGTTCTTGAAATGGTAAAGGCAGAGGACTCCTGGCACGTAAACAATGTACCTGTACAGAGAGGTAATGCATTCTACTTCCGTGATCTGGAGCCCGAGGAGATCGCTGACGATGACAAGCTGAGAGAAATAGGCTTTAACAACACTGATATCGAGTTTCTTAAAAATGGCTATGATGTTTGCTATTGGATCAGCAGCCGTAAGGTTTCATTAGATGACCCTGATGACGAGGCTAATACTGAGGCATTTCGTACAGCACTTGATAAGTACGTCAAAGAAAATAATATTGACATGGAGTATGAATTCAGTGTTATCGGTTATGAAACGGCAGTAAGAAGCAGGGGCTATGATCCGACCGAAGATGTTGATGTCGAGAACATTAAGGTCAGATATATGTCATACGCTTATGATATTGATTCATCGCTTTATGAGGATATGCTTGAAAACGGAAAGTTCCATCATGTATATTTTGATCCTGAAACAAATGAGTGCATAGAAACAGAGATCAAAGATATGGAAATGAAGATCGTTGACAGCAGTACTATTGAGCTGTATTTCTACGGAGATTTTTTAAAGCAGGGTGTTTATGCTTTCCTTTACGAGCCCAATGAGGCAGAGGTGCCTGTTGATGAGAGCAGCACTCCCGATGAAAGCAGCGAGCCTGTAAAGGAGGAAAGCTCCAAGGCAGAGGATAGCTCCAAGACAGCAGAAAGCAGCAGCACAGCAGCAAAGGCTGTCAGCACAGAGAGCAGCTCGAACCCCGGAACGGGAGCACCTGTAGTAATGAGCGTAGTGATACTTGCAGCAGCAGCGGCAGTTATCACAAAGAAGAGCAAATAAGAAAAATCAAGCCCGCTTCGTAAATGAAGCGGGCTTGTGTACTATTATAAGTCTGCACTCTCCTACTTTGCGATCAAGGCAGGAAAAGCAAAAGCAAAATTTTGACGCGATGATGGTGCAGGGTTTCCCCGCTACAGCAGCGGTGCTATCGTGCGGAGGATTACCGCCATGAACTTCTCTATAGGGCTGCGGCTGTTGATGTCCTCTGCCGTGATCTCTCTGCACTTGTTCTCAAACAGATCGTCAAAATCTGCCTTGATGTCCTTGATACAGTCACTCTCATACATGAAGGTTGCACACTCAAAATGCAGGTAAAAGCTCCTGTAGTCAAAGTTGATAGTACCCACTACTGCCGACTTGTCATCACAAAGGCACTGCTTTGCATGGTTAAAACCGCCCTTGTATTCGTATACCCTCACTCCCATTGCAAGCAGATCCTTATGATAGGAACGGGTGATACAGCTTACATACCTCTTGTCGGGTATCTCGGGAGTGATTATGCGTACATCTACTCCCGACTTTGCCGCAAAGTCAAGCACGGTAAGCATTTCATTGTCGGGGATAAGGTAAGGTGTGGAGATGTAAACGTAGTCCTTAGCATCGTTTATCATATCCATGTAGACAAGCTCTCCTACGTTCTCGGTGTCAAGGGGCGAGTCTCCGTAGGGGATAACAAAGCCCTTTGCATCGTAAGCAGGACAGTCAACCTTGTATTTGCTGTAGTCGTCCTCTGAGTTCGAGATAACGTCCCACATATGCAGAAACATTACAGTGTAGTTCCATACACCGTCACCTCTGAGCATAACTGCGGTATCCTTCCAGTGTCCGAAGCGGTCTATGCGGTTAATGTATTCATCAGCAATGTTGATACCTCCGCTGAAGGCTACCTTGCCGTCAATAACAAGTATCTTGCGGTGATCCCGGTTGTTCTGAATAGTCGAGAGGAAGGGTCGGAACGGATTGAATACCCGACACTGAACTCCCTTTTCAGAGAGCTTTTTCTTGTACCTGAACGGCAGCGTGAACTGCGAGCCCATTCCGTCATATAGAAGCCTTATCTCCACACCCTGTGACACCTTTTCAAGCAGTATCTCAACTATCTCCTGCCACATCTCACCGTCATCAATGATGAAGTACTCCATAAAGATGAACCTCTCAGCCTTTTTGAGCTCACGGAGCATAGCCTCGAACTTGTCCTCGCCAAGGGGGAAGTAGGTCACATCTGTATTTCTGCAGGCAGGAAAGCCTCCGTAGGTGTCAACATAGCTTGCGAGCTTATGCTTTCCGGGGTGGTGCTCACGTATCTCCGCCATGAGGTCATCATCAGTCTTCAGGTTTTCACGTGCTGTTTTCCAGCGCTTTTCATAGAGCTTTCTTACAGGCCTTGTCTGGAACTGATTTTTGAGTATCACATACAGGACTGTAGTAAACAGGGGCACAGCGATAAGGGGTATCAGCCATGCGAGCTTATAGGCAGGGTTCTCGTTGGTGTTTAGGATATACACAGCCAGCACTGCGGCAACGGTCGAGAAAGCGATATGCAGATAGGGGTACTGATTGTAAAGCGTCTGGAAGGTCACGAAGATAAACACGAACTGCAAAAGCAGCAAAAGGATAATGGTAGTCCTTTGTGAGAATATGATATTGATAAGCTTTTTAGGCTTTTTCTTTTTGATCTTGTCCTTAGCGTTTATAACATTGGTTTTGACATTCTGCCCGACATTTTTCATACTTTCCGCAGCCTTGCTCATATTCTCACCTGCCTTTCATTTGTGTATATAATTTTATTATATCACAATTTATTATAATTGTAAAGTGCTCATAAAAACGCAGATGAGAAAAAACAAGGCCGATTTCGTTTTATAGTTCTGCAAGATTTGCTCCGAGTTTGTCAGAGCATTTATAAACTATTAAAATCGCCCTCATACGAGAACGGTTTTTATACCCATTTGAAGAAGAGCAGAGTGATTTCGTAAAAGATGCCGTCAGGAAATACAGTCCAGATTTACCTGCGTGAGCATAACGGATATTCTTTAATGCTTCAGGCTTCCTTTTATTATGATTTTTTACCCTGTTCACACATAGCATAAACGATTTCCCAGCTTGTTTTTTCTGCTTCATGTCTTTCCAGTTCATAGACAATGTTTTCGTTGTTTTCAGGCGGTATGAAGTATATATCTTCAGTCAGCGACAGAATAACATAGGTGTTTTCAAGGTTCTTTTCAATCAGGTCTTTCAGAGCACTTGGCTTGTTATATATTTTTCCGCCGAGAAGAATTACCTGACCGGCATTGTGAGCATTTCTCAGATGATTTGCAGCATAATCCTTTTCTTCATCAGAATACTCTGTGCCGTTGCGGGTAAGAATTACTGCGATAGTTTTGTTGTTATTCATTTGTCTTTATCCTTTCCGTTATAGATTTAATTTTACAGTGTTTATTTATTATACCATGTCAGTGCAAAAAAAGCAACAGGGCCTTGGTTAGAAGAATGCGTGAGGTCACGAACGGGGTGTGCCGTGCTTTTGGAGTTGAGCCTGCTCTCAACTTTGAGAACGAGGGTAGGTCGATAAACTACTCCGAATGGCAGCACAAGAAAAAAGCTGCGTCATAGGTGTCAGCTTTTTCGTGGTACGCAAGGTGTCTGAAAAATAAGTCCCAAACAAGTCCGAAAGACGTTTTCGGACAAAAAAGAGCTTCGCAAACGCCGTAATTTCGGTGTTTTGCGAAGCTCTGATTAGTGCGGCTGAGCACACCCTTGTCATAGAAAAGCCCACCTCGTAACCGAAGTGGGCTTGATTTTATGCATTAATCAGAAATCAGACTGTGAACATGATCTGGTTGAGAACGCTCTCCAGATACTCCTGTCTGCCGCTGGAAAGGGAGTCTGTTACCTCGCCCTTTTCAAGTGCGTACTTTTCAAGGTCTTCCATATTTACCTTGCCGTCGATGATGTCCTTGCCTATGCCTGTTGTCCAGGAAGCGTATCTGTCATCAACAAACTTGTCAAGTCTGCCGTCCTCGATGATCTTAGCTGCTGCTCTGAGACCCAGTGCAAAGGTGTCCATACCTGCAATGTAGCTGAGGAAGATATCCTCAGGTGTGTATGAGCCTCTCCTTGCCTTAGCATCAAAGTTCAGACCGCCGTTAGTGAAGCCGCCTGCCTTGAGTACCTCGTACATACAAAGGGTAGCGTCATAAGCATTTGTCGGGAACTGGTCGGTATCCCAGCCGAGAAGTGCGTCACCCTGGTTAGCATCAATAGAGCCGAAGAAGCCGTTGTCTCTTGCAACTCTAAGCTCGTGCTGGAAGGTGTGCTGAGCAAGTGTTGCGTGGTTAGCCTCAATGTTCATCTTGAAATCCTTGTCAAGACCGTACTTGCGGAGAAAGCCGATAACAGTTGCAGTATCAAAGTCATACTGGTGCTTTGTAGGCTCCTTTGGCTTAGGCTCAATGTAGAAGTCACCGTCATAGCCCTTAGAACGTGCATAGTCAACAGCCAGTCTCAGAAGTCTTGCCATGTTGTCAAGCTCCAGACCCATGTTGGTGTTCAGAAGAGTCTCATAGCCCTCTCTTCCGCCCCAGAACACATAGCCCTTACCGCCAAGTGCGATAGTGGAGTCGATAGCCTTCTTGATCTGTGCTGCTGCATAAGCGAAAACATCAGCCGAGGGTGATGTGCCTGCACCATGCATATATCTTGGGTGGTCGAAGCACTTAGCTGTGCCCCAGAGAAGCTTCTTTGAAGGGTCAGCCTTCATCTTATCAGCTATGTAAGCAACTACCTCGTCAAACTTCTCGTTAGTAGTTTTCAGGTCGCCGTACTCAGGTGAGATGTCACGGTCATGGTAGCAGAAATAGTCGATAGAGAGCTTGTCCATGATCTCAAACGCTGCGTCTACCTTAGCCTTAGCCCTAGCCTCGGGAGTGTCTGCTCCCCAGCTCTTGTCAGCAGTACCAACACCGAACATATCGGTGCCGTCGCCGCCCATTGTATGCCACCATGAAAGAGCGAACTTGAGCTGCTCTCTCATAGTTTTGCCCATGATGACCTCATCAGGGTTGTAATACTTGAAGGAAAGCGGATTTGCGGAATCCTTGCCCTCATACTTGATCTTTGGAATGTCCTTGAAAAACTCTGCCATTGTAAAAAACCTCCGAATAATAAAATTGTGTACGGCTAAGCCGAAAAAAACGATTACACAGACACATAAATGCCCACATAAACCTACAATAATAATACACCAAAAGGGTGGGTCTTGTCAACTGTTTTTTAGTTAATTTGCTTTGAATTTTCGCAGGACTTTCAGAGTATTTAATAAAAGTGCGCAAAATCGGGCTTTTAAGGGCAAAAAAACTGTTAAATCCTTGACAAATCCGTGATAAGTGATATAATGTAGGGTAGACAGATAAAAGAGACAGCAAACGAATAGAATACTTGGCACAGTTCAGGCTGTGTCTGCTTTTCTCTGTCTGACTGCTAAATGCAGCAGATTTTTTTAGATTACGGAGGAAAAATTATGACAAGAACAAAAAAGGCTGTTACTGCCGTCATAACAGCACTTGCGATCTGCGGAGCAGGTGTCGGCGGTTACTTTGCGTGGAAGAAGCTCTCCGCTGACAGCGAGAACAGCTCAACCAAGGTGTATGTGCAGAAGGTCTCTGACCTGAACACAGCCTCGGGCTTTGACCTTACCGCAACCAAATATTCCGCAGTGGTAGAGGCTCAGGCATCTGCCGATGTAAAGCTTGACAGCAGCAAGACAGTCGATCAGATATTGGTCAAGGAGGGCGACACTGTCAAAAAGGGCGACAAGGTGCTCACCTACGATGTTGAGAGCATTGAGCTGCAGCTCGATCAGGCAAAGCTTGAAGCTGAGAGATTACAGGCACAGATAGACTCGAACAATGCTGAGATAAAGCAGCTGGAGACCGAGAAGAAAACCGCCAGCGATGACGCTGTAGTGACCCTGAATACGCAGATACTCTCCCTGAAAAGCGAGAACGCCACCAATGAGTATGACAAAAAGGCTAAAGACGCTGAGGCAGCAAAGCTTGAAAAAAGCATGGACAACGCCTTTGTGCTGGCACCCTCAGACGGAACTGTAACGGAGCTTAAAACAGTTGAGCAGCTCTCCGAGCAGGGCGGAGATGTAATTATGAAGATAACCGCCGAGGGAGCCTACCGTGTAAAGGGCAAGGTAAACGAGCAGAATATCAGAATGCTTTATGAGGGCTGCCCCGTTATAATGCGTTCAAGAATTGATGACAGTGTACAGAGGGGCGAGGTCTCGAAGATAGATACCAAGCCCTCAAACGAGCAGAACAGTGACATGGGCTACGGCTACGGCGAAAGTGATGAGTACTCATCATCATCGAACTATGCATTCTACATAACCCCCGATGATCCCGAGGCACTTATGCTGGGTCAGCACCTGCTGGTCGAGGTGGATAACGGTCAGGAGGAGAGCATCGACAAGGAAGGGATATGGCTTTACAGTGAGTTTATTGTCACCAAGGACGGAAAGAGCTTTGTATGGGCGGCCGACAGCGACAACAGGATAGAAAAGCGTGAAGTGACCCTCGGAAAGAAAGACGAGATGAACGGCGATGTTGAGATAAAATCGGGCCTTAAAGAGAGCGACAAAATAGCTTTCCCTGCAAAGTACATCAAGGAGGGCATGACAGCTACCGTAAACGAGGAGGAGGTCTCAGTTGATGAAAATGACCTCGGCTACGAGGACGACCCCGAGTTTACAGGCGAGGACTACGGCGAGACGGAGGACTTTGATGCAGACTACAATGACCCTCTTGCAGACCTTACCGAGGAAGAGATCATGAGCATGACCGATGAGGAGCTTGAAGCCTACATAAACGAGCACCTCTCAGATGATGAGACCGTAAACGTTGAATACGACCCTGCACTGGAGATCACCGATGAGCAGGCCGAAGAGCCCAAGGGCTGACGGGAGGTGTCATCTTGATATTTGAGATAAAAAACATCTATAAGGATTACTATCAGGGGCACGAGGCAGTTCCTGTTCTGAAGGACATCTCTCTTTCGGTCAGCGAGGGCGAATACGTTGCTATAATGGGACCCTCGGGATCGGGGAAGTCAACCCTTATGAATATAATCGGCTGCCTTGACAAGCAGACAAGGGGAAGCTTCAGCTTTGACGGTGTGGATATAATGTCCGCAGGCGACAGAAAGCTCTCCGAGATACGAAACAAGAAAATCGGCTTTGTGTTCCAGAACTTCAATCTTCTGCCAAGGCAGTCAGCTCTCGAGAATGTGGAGCTTCCTCTCCTTTACGCAGGCGTTTCCAAGCGTGAGAGAAGAAAAAGAGCGAAGGAAGCCCTCAGGACAGTGGGTCTTGAAAACAGAATGATGTTCAAGCCGACCCAGCTTTCGGGCGGACAGAAGCAGAGAGTAGCTATTGCAAGGGCTATAGTAAACCACCCGAGGCTCCTTCTTGCTGACGAGCCGACGGGCGCTCTGGATACTGCCTCGGGAGAGCAGGTAATGCAGCTTTTTGAGGAGCTTAATAAAAACGGTTCAACTATTGTTATGATAACTCACGAGCCTGACATAGCACGCTGTGCAAAGAGAATAATGTATATCCGTGACGGAAGGCTTATGGATGAGCCCTCAGACAGGCAGGAGGGTGCGTTATGAAGAAGCTTATAATAACGCTTATCTGCCTTGCGATAATAGGCGGAGGGGGATATTTCGGATATACAAAATACAAGGCTTCAAAGGACAAGAAAACAGTGGTTGATGTTGTTCCCGTAAGTATGATGGCAGAGCCTGCCGATTACTACGGCGTATCATCTGAGCTTGAGGGCACTATAACCTCTGCGAATACACAGAGCATAGTCCTCGATACGGAGAAGCTTGTGAAAAAGGTGTATGTCAGCAAGGGTGATACGGTAAAAAAGGGCGACACTATTTTAGAGTACGATATGACGGTGGTAGATCTTCAGCTTACCGAAAAGGAGAATGCGGTAAATGTAGTGGAGCAGAACATCAAGGCGGCTGAGAGAGAGCTTGCAAAGTACAAGGGCTTAAAGCCCGCGGAGAATGCCCCCACACCTGCCGAGCCTGAGATACCCGATTATGAGCCCGAAGAGCCCGATTACGAGCCCGATCCGGAGCTCCCCGAGCCGACTCCCGAACCTGAATCCGAGCCTGAGCCCGAACCCGAACCCGTTCCCGAGCCCATCAGGCTGACGGATAAGGTAACAGCAAACTTCAAAGCCGCAGGCAGGGGCACAAGGGAAGACCCATTTGTTATCAACTGCTCCGAAAATGCGGAGATAACCATGGCATTTATCAACAGGCTAGCATACTCGAAAATGTATGTGGAGCTCTGCGTTTACAACAGTGACGGAGTGTTCCTGTACAAGTGGATAGTAAACTCTGAAACTATTTCAAAGGATATACTGAACAAGAACGCAAGCGTTTCTGACGGTGTTTCCATAGACGAGCGGACAGGAATGTACGCTGTTGATACCTCTGAAGGAAGCTTCGGAAAGTTCTCTATCGCAGTGCCTGCCGCCCTGCAGCCGCAGGAGGAGCTCCCCGAAGAGAGTGATGACAGCTTTGATATGCCCGATTACGAACCCTCGGACATTCCCGACTACGACAGCCTTGACGGCTTTGATGACTTCGCTGATGACGGTGACACCTACGATGAGCCCGATATCGGCTACAGTGACCCCGAGCCCTCCTTTGACAGCGGTGATGAGAACTATATGTACTCAAAGGCACAGCTTGCCGAAATGATAAAGGATAAAGAGGACGAGATCAAGGGCCTGAAGCTGAGCCTTAAAGAGGCAAAGCTTGCACTCGAGCAGGCTAAGAAGAAAAAGGCTGACGGAAAGGTAGTAGCTGAGTTTGACGGTGTGGTAAGAAAAATAGGTACGGTCAATGATGCTGCCGCACAGAGTGCTGAGAGCTCTCCCGAGGAGGGCTTTGAGGAGGGCTTCGGAGAGGACTACTTTGACGATGAGACCGCCTACAACGATGATGCCTTCGCAGTTATCGAGGGTGAGGGCGGAGTGAGCGTTACCTTCGGAATAAGCGAACTGAAGCTCGATCAGGTGCAGATCGGAGATAAGGTATCTGTAATGAGCTATGAGTCGGGCTGCACATCACCTGCAACTATCACGGAGATAGAGAAAAAGCCTGCATCGTATACAGCCCAGAACTGGAACGACAACCCCAATGGCTCGACCTTTAATGTAAAGGCATCCCTTGATGACTCCACAGGCTTTTCCAGGTATGACTGGCTGAGCGTAACACTTGATAACAGTGCCTCTGCCGACAGCAGCAATTCGGTGTATCTGCCTATCCATTATGTAAGAAAAGAGAACGGCAACTACTACATAATGAGAGCCGATAAGAACGGCCGTCTTGAAAAGCGTTACATCAAGACGGGAAAGATAATGTACGGCTATGAGATAGAGGTCACAGCAGGCATTTCAATGAAGGATAAAATATGCTTCCCTTACGGAAAGGACGTTAAGGAAGGCGTAAAGACCAAGGACTCGGATACGGTACTGTACCCGAAGGATATGTACTATTAAGGAGGGGATAGCGTGCTTGAAAATATAAGACTTTCGCTGCGTGGTATCTTCTCCCATAAGATACGCTCGCTGCTGACAATGCTTGGTATTATCATCGGTATAGCTGCGATAATTGCGATAGTTTCCACTATCAAGGGTACTAACGAGCAGATAAAGAACAACCTCATAGGCTCGGGCAGCAACACTGTTAAGATAACTCTTACCTACGGTGACAGCGATATGGACTTTACCTACCAGTCGCCGCCGCAGGAGGTAATTCCGCTCGACTCAAAATGCCGTGAGAAGATAATGAAGCTAAAGGAGGTCGAAAACTGCACCTTCTACAGAATGAGAAACTACTCGGAGGGCGTGTTTTTCGGAACGGTGATGATGGACTCCTCGGCTATCTGCGGAGTTGATGAGAACTACTTTGATACTACGGGCTATGTTATAGCACAGGGCAGAGGCCTTACCCCTGCCGACCATAAGAGCTTTGCCAAGGCAGCCGTAATAGACAAGTCGATCGCTGACGGTGTTTTCAACGGTGCAGACCCTGTCGGCAATATTATCGACATTAAGGGCGAGCCCTTTACTATCGTTGGTGTGGCGGTGCAGTCCTCGGAGTTTGAGCCCGTAATCGAGAGCGTTGATGACTACTATACCTACAATCAGACCTCGGGCGGAAGCATCTTTATCCCGACTGAGGACTGGGGAATACTGTTCAGATATGATGAGCCTCAGAACTGCATAGTAAAGGCTGTTGATACAGACTCAATGACAGGTGCAGGCAAGAAGAGTGCTGACATTCTGAATAAGAATATAGTCTCCGCAAATACACAGGGCAGCTCCTCAAAGAGCACAAAGCCCTCATACAAGAGTGAGAACCTTCTGGAGCAGGCAAAGGATCTGCAGGATCTGAGCTCCTCGACAAACTCAATGCTTATCTGGATAGCGAGCATATCGCTGCTGGTAGGCGGTATCGGAGTTATGAATATAATGCTTGTGTCCGTTACTGAGAGAACAAGAGAGATAGGACTTAAAAAGGCTCTCGGAGCAAGAAAAAGCAGGATACTCGCACAGTTTCTCACCGAAGCGGCAGTGCTTACGAGCATTGGCGGTATAATAGGAGTGCTTTCGGGAATAGGGCTCTCAAAGGTGATCTCAAAGGTAGCAGAGGTACCTGTGGCTATCTCAACGCCTGCGATCATAATTGCGGTGGGCTTCTCGATGCTTGTAGGTATCGTGTTTGGACTGATACCCTCGGTAAAAGCCGCAAGGCTGAACCCGATAGATGCTTTAAGGTATGAGTAGTACCCCTCACAAAATAATAATATAGTTTTGCCCCTCGGGAGCTTTGTTGCAAAGCATCTCCCGAGGGGCAATTTCATTTAATAGTATATAGAAGGTTCCTTTTCCGACAAATCACGAATAGACTTACGTAGCTTCGGTGTCCTGAAGAGCATCAAAGCCTTCCTCGCCTGTTCTTACCTTGATGACATTCTCAACATCGTAGATGAAGATCTTTCCGTCACCGTAATGACCTGTATAGAGAGCCTTCTTTGCTGTTTCGACAACACTTCTTACAGGTATTTTGCTGACTACTATATCAACCTGCACCTTCGGCATGAAGTTTATCTCAACAGGTACACCACGGTAATACTCGGGCTTGCTCTTCTGGTTGCCGAAGCCCATTACGTGCGATACTGTCATACCTGTGATGCCAAGCTTTGTCATTGAGTTTTTAAGCTTATCAAGCTTGGCTTCCTTGCAGACGATCTCGATCTTGGTGAGCTTAGGTACGCCCTCGGGAGCAAGGCTTTCAAGCCTCTTGACAGGTACTGCCTCAGCCTCGGGAGTGTCTCCGCTGACAACCGAAGCATCGTTGTACTCCTCATAGGTAGTGTACTTATGTACTGAGGGCATAAAGTCGGGATAAGCACTTGGGAGACCGTGCTCTGTGATGTCAAGACCGAGTATCTCTTCCTCGGCAGTTGTGCGAAGACCGTTAGTCGCCTTGATGATCGAGAAGGTGATTATCATCATCACAGCTGCATAAGCTGCAACGCTTCCGAAGCCTGCAAGCTGCAGTCCAAGCTGCTTGAAGCTGCCTGTGTAGAATAGTCCTTTCAGCCCCGCGGGCGCATCAGGGTTTGCAAGCAGACCTACTGCGATAGTTCCCCAGATACCGTTTGCCATGTGTACGCCAACAGCACCTACAGGGTCATCAATGTGGAGCTTCAGGTCGATAAACTCAACTACCCATACTACCAGAAGTCCCGATACAAGACCTACCACAGCTGCACCTATAGCATCGTATGCATCAGTTCCAGCGGTAACACCTACAAGTCCTGCGAGCGATGCGTTCAGGCACATTGAAACATCGGGCTTACCGTTTCTTATCCATGTGTAGATCATTGTGACAACTGTTGCAACAGAGGGCGCTATAGTTGTTGTAAGGAAGATAGATGCAAGCTCAGAAGCTGTTGTTGCAGCCGCACCGTTAAAGCCGTACCAGCCGAGCCACAGAATGAAAACTCCGAGAGCGCCCAGTGTGATAGAATGTCCGGGGATAGCATTTACCTTGATAACCTTGCCGTTTTCGTCACGCTCATATTTTCCTAGACGAGGGCCTACAAAAATCGCACCGATAAGGGCAGCTATACCGCCGACCATGTGAATAGCACATGAGCCTGCATAGTCATGGAAGCCAATCTGCGAGAGCCAGCCGCCTCCCCAGATCCAGTGAGCCTCGATAGGGTATACTATCAGGGAGATTACTCCCGAGTAGATGCAGTAGCTGGAGAACTTGGTTCTGCCTGCCATTGAGCCCGAAACGATAGTAGCTGTAGTTGCACAGAACACAAGGTTGAAAACAAATGTCGATGCACCCGTAAAGCTGCCGTCAGCAGGGCTTGCGATAAACTCCTTGAAGTTTGTGAACATATCCATGTTTGGCAGACCTATTAGTCCGAAGAGGGTGTCCTCACCCATCATAAGGGTGTAGCCCAGCAGCGAGAACGCGATAGTTCCGATACAGAAATCCATGAGGTTTTTCATTATAATGTTTCCTGCATTCTTAGCGCGGGTGAAGCCTGTCTCCACCATTGCAAAGCCTGCCTGCATCCAGAATACAAGTGCGGCTCCTATCAGGAACCAAAATTCAACTGTCATATAAATTCCTTCTTTCCTTGATTAGTTTTCGCTTTTAATGAGTGCCCCTCATGGCAACCGCCCCCTGTTCACGAAAAAAGCCCGCAGAGATTTTCTGCGGACATCATTGCTCAAAATGGATATAAAACAAAACAGACAGGGAAGCTTTCCGGCTCCCTTGCCTGTTGTCTGCATTATACACCGACTCAGGGGAAAAGTCAAGCGATTTTTGAAGATTTTGCAGTTTTGTACCAATAGACTTGCAAAATTCGGGTTATTTTCAGTAAAAATATTCTAATTATGAATTCTCTGTATATCGCTTCTTGCAAAAGCATCTTAGGCATTCTCGCTGAGTCTGTTTGGGATTCTTTAGCCGATAAATTTCCGACATTAACCCTTAAAATGACGTATATACGGGCTTTGTTAATATTTTATTCATTGACTTTTATACGCTCTTGTGCTAGATTTTTAACAGGCGATGGGGCTGTTCTACCGATAGGTGGAACAGCTCTGTTTTTATGTTCGGAGGTGAGAGCGTGCAGTACAAGGTCATAGTAGTAGATAACTCAAACTACGATCTGAGACACTACAGCAGTATGTCTGTATTTGAGGAATGCGGCTTTGAAATGTGCTCTCACACCTCTGAGCCGATGAAGGCTATAGATGCTGCCGCAAACGGAGAATGTGATCTTATCCTCTGCATAAACAGGCCGACCGCTGTTATAGCGGCAGAGCTTCTGAAAAGAGCGTCAAAGGCAGGGGTAAATGTACCTACCCTTGTTATCAGTCAGGTGAATGCCGCAAACGATATGCGTGAATGCTTTCTGCTGGGGGCTATTGACTACCTTATAGAGCCTGTCATGGACGAGGATATCCGCTCGGCACTTATAAGAGCTCAGAAGGCTGTCGGCAAAAAGATAATGGCAGAGGAATTTGAGCGTGCTATGCAAAAGGCGGTATCCGCTATTCCTGCCACTGCGAAAAACGAGAGCTTTATCGCAAAGCTTCGGGAGCTGCTTGAAAATGCACAGGGCGGTGCCCTGACTGTTGAGGCTGCAGCAGATCACTTCGGCTTTAATCCCGATTATTTCGGGCGGTACTTCAAGCAGAGGACGGGTATAGCTTTCAGTGAATTTTACAAAAGGCTTACTATGGACTACGCAGGTCAGCTGCTTGCATCGGGACATTACAAGGTACACGAGGTCAGCGATATGCTGGGCTTTGCCTCGCCCGACTACTTTACCAGAGTGTTCAAAAAGATAACGGGAAGACTCCCGTCAAGCTTTCGCAGATGAGCTCCCGAAGCGTCTGATTATCCGCCTTGCGGCATCTGCCTTCGGTATGCATTTATCCATCGAGAGCTTTTGCAGGTACTTGTGAGCCTGCTCCTCGCTCATTTCACAGTGCTCTATCAGCAGTGACTTTGCCTGACTGATGAGCTCATTTTCCTTGGTCTTTACAGACATCATGATGACCACTCCCCTGAAAGACAATTATAAAAAACGCACTCACACATTGTCAACAGGGTTAAACGGCAAATGTCTGAAATTTAATGTAAAAGATATGAAAATACACGCTGCGCCAACATTGACCTTTCATACATTTTTGCGGTATGATTTTAATGTGAGTGCAAAGCATTACAGGAGGATAAACTAATGTCTTATGTTGATGAAATAATCGAACAGGTAATTGAGAAAAACCCTGCTGAGCCCGAGTTCCATCAGGCTGTCAGAGAGGTACTTGACTCTATCAGATCCGTAGTTGATGCAAATGAAGAGAAGTTCAGAAGAGATGCTCTTCTTGAAAGACTTGTAAACCCCGAGAGACAGATAAAGTTCCGTGTTCCGTGGATTGATGATCAGGGCAACGCTCATGTGAATACAGGCTACAGAGTACAGTTTAACTCTGCTATCGGACCCTACAAGGGCGGCCTCAGACTGCACCCCTCGGTAAACCTTGGTATCATCAAGTTCTTAGGCTTTGAGCAGATCTTTAAGAACAGCCTTACAGGACTGCCTATCGGAGGCGGTAAGGGCGGCTCTGACTTTGACCCCAAGGGCAAGAGCGACCGTGAGATCATGGCTTTCTGCCAGAGCTTCATGACTGAGCTTTGCAAGTACATCGGTGCTGACACAGACGTTCCCGCAGGCGACATCGGAACAGGCGGCCGTGAGATCGGCTATATGTTCGGTCAGTACAAGAGGATAAGAGG
>ONLC01000218.1 GCA_900318545.1 uncultured Eubacteriales bacterium | reverse complement strand
TATGGACAAGTCATCTGTAATTTTCGGAAACGTTATGAAGGAATCAGACGTAAAGAGTGCAAGGTCAAAGCAGCAGTCGTTTATCAATAAGTACGGCGATGACAGGCAGAAGGTCTACCACCTTAAAGCCGAGGACAACAGCGTTGTCGGTGAGGGCAGCCTTGGAGTAAAGGTGCTGAAGCTTTCTGACAAGCCGCTGGAGATAGATAAGGATAAGAGCATTATAATCGGCAATATCAGAATGGGCTTCGGGCACTACCGTATTTCAATGGCGATAGCTTCGGCGGCACATTCTATGGGGTATACCCCATACTGGTTTGACCTGAACTCCTTTGAGGGCACAACCGCAACAAAGATTATTTCAGCTCAGAACGATCTTTACTCTCTGGGTTCAAGGATATCTCAGAAGAGCGTTGTTTTCAACAAGGCTGTGTGGGAGCCCATGAACAGCGAGGGCTTCAGAAAGCTAAGCTACAACTGCTCAGACCAGGCGGTGAGCGAGCTTATGACAGGCCTGTTCAGAGATCTGCCGAAGGACATTCCCTTTGCGGCAACTCATGTGTGGCCTGCTCAGGCAGCTATTCACGCAGGGCTTACAAAGGTCGTGAATGTTGTACCCGATAACTGGCCTATGGCACTTCACCTTGCGGAGGGTGCTATACACACGGTACAGACCGAGAGTGCATACCTCGGCTACAAAATGCTCAGGGGCATGGACAAGACAAGGACTCTGCGCCCCATGCCCGATGAGGACATAGCCTTCACAGGTCACTATATAGATCACGAACTTGTATCAAACATCGAAGCTGACTGCGCACGCAGGATAAAGCGTCTTGATGAGGGCAAGGCTAAGAGGTATCTCCTCACTATCGGCGGCGCAGGTGCTCAGCAGGATATTTTTGTATCTATCATAAGACAGCTCTTAAAGCAGGTGAGAAGAAACAAGGCATCGCTCCTTATCAATCTCGGAGACCACTTAGACGCTTGGGAGGCTATAAAGCAAAAGCTCCCCGAGCTCTCGGCACTCACAACGGAGCACCTCGACAATTTCGAGGAGACAAAGGCCTTTGCAGAAGCGGCTCTTGACGGTGAAATAGGCGGTGTTCACGCCTTCTGCCACAAGGATATTTTTGCGGCTGTTTATTCGACAAATCTGCTTATGCGGTGCTGTGATGTCCTCATCACAAAGCCCAGCGAGCTTGCGTTCTACCCTGTGCCGAAGCTTATGATAAAGCGTGTAGGCGGCCACGAGGCGTGGGGAGCAGTGCGTGCAGCTGAGATAGGCGACGGCACATACGAGTGCAGCAGTATCCGTGAGATATGCGGCACCCTCGCAGTAATGCAGAGAGAGGACAGCGTTATCCGCTTCCTGTGCGAAAACATTATCCGCAACAAGGAGAGGGGCATTTATAACGGCGCTTACAGAGCAGTAGAGCTTGCCTTCAAGGGCAGAACAATTTAAGGCAATACCGCAGGGTCCACGGCTAACGCCTCTGCACGTCATCTGCCGTGTCAAGCCTGCTTGACGACCCGCTTATCCGTCATATTGTCTTAATTAACAGAGTAAAGCGAAAGGCTCCGAAAAACTCGGAGCCTTAACTATTGCCTATAAAGGTATGGGGCAAAGCCCCACTAAAGATCATTGCCGCAGGCAATACCTTACCTGTTCCCTCTTGCTTAAAGCTCCGCAGGAGCACCGTTACGCATATATTTTCGCACCATGAAGATATACACAGCGAACAAGGCTGCTGCAAAGACCGCTCCGGCAGGGTAAGCTATCTTTGAGGACAAGCCGAAGCCCTCCTTCGCCATGAGTATATAGGTCATGCTTACTGCTGACATAAACGTTGCCGGCAGTGCCGTTATCAGCGTATAATAAAGCTTCTTTACATTTCTAAGCAGGTACGAGGTCGCAACCCACAGCGAGATCATCGCCAGTGTCTGATTGCTCCACGAGAAGTACCTCCACAGCACATTAAAGTCAAGCTGAGTAAGCGCCGCACCTGCACACAGAAGAGGAAGAGTCAGTATAAGGCGGTTTTTTATATCCTTCTGCTTTAATCCTGTCCATTCCGCAAGGATAAGCCTTGCACTTCTGAACGCAGTATCTCCCGAGGTTATCGGGCAGACCACAACTCCCACTATCGCAAGCACTCCGCCGACACTTCCGAGCATATTTTTGCAGATCTCATAAACCGTTCCCGACTGACCGTTCTTTGTGATAGCCTCGTTCAGAAGCTCCGTTCCGCCATAGAACGCAACGCCTGCTGCCGCCCACACAAGAGCTATAACCGACTCGATTATCATAGCCCCGTAAAATACCTTTCTGCCGTCCTTCTCACTCTTGATGCACTTAGCCATCATCGGTGACTGCGTTGCATGAAAGCCGGAAATAGCTCCGCAGGCAACTGTCACGAACATAAACGGCCATATCGGAAGATTATCGGGGTGAAGGTCCTCAAGGCGTATTTCGGGGATATTATACTCGGGCAGGAAGAGCATTCCGCCTGCTATACTTACCGCCATAACGATAAGCACAACTCCGAACACAGGATAAAACCTGCCTATTATCTTATCTATCGGCATAATTGCAGCCAGCAGATAGTAAACAAGGATTATAACTATCCATATCCCTCTTGAAAGCACCGATGGAGTAAGGTCTGCGATAAGCTCCGCAGGGCTTGTTACAAAAACGGTTCCCGTCAGCAAAAGCAGCAGAATCGAAAACGCCCTCATTATATACAGGGCAGGCTTTCCGAGATACTTTCCCGAAAGCTGAGCAATAGACGCTCCCTTGTTTCTCTCGGAGATCATTCCGTCCATGTAGTCATGCACGGCACCTCCGAGGATAGCTCCGAACACTATCCACAGGAACACCACAGGTCCGAAGCAGGCTCCCATAATCGCTCCGAAGATAGGACCCGTTCCCGCAATATTCAGAAGCTGTATCAGTACAGCCTTCCAGGTCTTTACGGGCAGAAAGTCTACGCCGTCATTCTCGGATACGGCAGGCGTCACACGGTCATCGGGTGCGAAGACCTTCTCTGCGACCCTCCCGTAAACAAGGTACCCGATCAGGAGTACCGCAAGAGCCGAGATAAAAGATATCATATTATTCACCTACATACTATAAAATTCCCGACCTCGGGGGTAAATGTTTAATTCAGGACTTTTTTTATCGTCAGTATGTTTCTTCCGTCCTTGTACTCATACTGTACATCGTCCATGCTCTTTTTCACCATAAAAATGCCAAGTCCGCCGATCTGCCTGTGCTCTGCATCAAGGGTGACATCAGGGTCGGGCTTTGCAAGCGGATCATAGGGCTTGCCGTTGTCGATAAAGGTTATCTCAACGGACAGCGGCACGTTATGAACGCTCACCTGCACTACAGCAGTACCGATCTTCGGGTCATAGGCATAGCTCGAGATGTTCACAAAAAGCTCCTCAACTGCAACATCTATCGTCATTCGTGTTTTCTTGGAGCACTCTGCTTCTCCGAGCTGTTCATCTATAAAGCTGAGAACAGCATCAAGGTTTGATTTTTTTGCTTCGATAACTAATTCTTTCATATTTACCTCCGATCAGTATCACTTATTTTTTTGAGTTCAGTGTCCGATGTACCAGTCCGCAGCCCAGAGCAACCGCTGCCGCACCTGCAAGTATCGACCTTCTGACAAACGGCACATTA
>ONLC01000035.1:1126-13594 GCA_900318545.1 uncultured Eubacteriales bacterium | reverse complement strand
CCCTCACCGCCCGATAGCATATAACTCCACAAAGGAGCAGCTTCGGGAGCGTTTTGACAGCCGCAGACCGCTTTACAAAGCACATTCAAACTGTATCGTCAGCGGTGACCTCCGCCCGATAGAAATAGCAGACGAGATAGTCAAAATATATCGTTCAAAATAATTAAATCCCCGAGAGTATAAGCTCTCGGGGATTTACGTTTATGTATTATTTCTTGCCCTTTTTATCAGCTTTTTCTTCGGGCTTTTCCTCGGCCTTCTGAGCTTCGTTAGGGTTGAGCTTGTTTATTGCAGCTCTTGTAGACTCAACGTCCTGAACGCTCTTCGAGAGCACAGCGATAGCCTCGGTAAGGGTCTTGTTAAGGTTCTCGGAGAGTGCCTCCTTGATTGCCTTGTCCTTAGCTCTTGCCTGAGCTACGATATCAGCAGCCTGCTGGTCAGCCTCGGCAACGATCTGCTTAGCATAATCAGAAGCCTGTCTGATGATCTCCTCCTGAGCTACCAGCTTCTTAGCCTCTTCCTTAGCCTTTCTGATGATGTCATCAGCCTCTTTTGAAGCCTCAGCAAGTATAGCCTGCTTGTCTCTCTGAGTGTCACGAGCCTGTCTTATCTCGGTAGGTATATTGATCCTTGCCTCATCAATATACTGCCTCATAAGATCGCAGTCGATCATTTTCTTAGAAGAGAAGGGCATATTGCTTGCCTTATCAAGAAGCTCCTCCATACGATCTAGGTTTTCCTCTAATGTCAGCTTTTCCTCAGCCATTGTAAACATCCTTTCCAAATTTTTACTATTATCAGACTATTCTTCCGTTTTAGATTTTTGTTGGTCGAAAAGCCTGTCAAATATCCTGTCCTTAATTGATGCAGGGACAAAATCCGTAATGTCCCCGCCAAAGCTTGCTATCTCCCTGACCACGCTTGATGAGAGGAACATATTCTCGCCCGTAGTTGTCAGGAACATAGTTTCAGCACCGTCATAAAGCTTCTTGTTTGCAAGAGCCATCTGGAACTCATATTCAAAGTCAGATACCGCTCTTAGTCCCTTTACTATCGCAACCGCACCCGTATGCTTCAGGTAATCCGCCAGCAGACCGCTGTAGCAGTCAACCACAACATTATCAAGGTGCCCCGTTGTTTCGATTATCATTTCCATTCGCTCTTTGACAGTAAACGCAGCACCCGACTTGTTCGGATTGAACGAAACGAGCACTATTACCTTATCAAACAGCTTTGAAGCTCTGTTTATAATATCGAGATGTCCGAGTGTCACGGGATCAAAGCTTCCCGGGCAGACAGCTATCTTTTTCATTCGTTATTGTCCCTTTCCGCTTTTTTATAAACTGTGAGGGCGATCTTTCCATACTTATATCTCTTTCGGAGCACAAGCTCACCGCATTCATCGGGGAGCATCAGCTCCTTTTCGTGCTCGCAGATAACAAACGCACCCTCATTTATTTTGGCTTCAATAAGCGGAAGTGCCTTCTCTATCATTCCCATTCGGTATGGCGGATCGACAAACACTATATCAAGTCCGCTTTTGGCCGTTTTCAGATACTCAATGCTGTCCATAGAAAGAATACGTGACTCCTTAACAAAGCCGCAATCCGAAACATTCTCTCTGACTATTTTTACAGCCTCGGGATTTTTATCCACAAACACGCAGTGGCTGGCCCCTCTGCTCAGAGCCTCTATCCCCATCTGACCGCTTCCTGCGAACAGATCCAGCACGCTGGCACCCGACACATCAAACTGTATAATAGAGAACACAGCCTCCTTAACCATATCAGAGGTCGGCCTTGTATCAGTGCCCTCCAGCGTTTTGAGTTTTTTTCCTCTGCACGAACCAGTAATAACTCTCATCAGATCACCATTCCATTCCACACTAAACATTATACTATAGTTTTCCCGTTTTGTCTAGTGCATTTTGTAATTTTTTTTACTCTAAACCGAAAAAAACAAAAAAAGAACTCCCGAAAAGCTCGGGAGTTCTGAAATCTCAAGAATGATTATCCCTAAGGATTACTTTCTCTTAGTTACTACAAGAGCTGCACCTGCAAGTGCGATACCTGCAAATACAAGACCTGCTGTAGCACCGGTAGCTGCTGTAGAATCTGTAGCATCGCTTCCGCCGCCAGCTGCTGTGCCTGTTGCATTAGCTGTGCCTGCTGCCTTAGATGTTGTTGAAGTAGAACCAGCCTTGCTGCTGTCAGCTGACTTAGTAGAGCTGTCGCCCGACTTAGTAGAGCTGTCGCCCGGCTTAGTAGAGCTGTCGCCTGATGGTGCGGAAGAAGCAGGATCTCCACCCTCAGAGCCGCCTTCGCTCAGACCGCTGATAGTGAACTCGATTGTGATAGTATCATCAGCACCGGGGATAGCAAAATTAGCTGTATCTATCAGCTTGCCTGCCTCGATAAGAGCAGTCTTGTCCTTCTTCTTCATCCAGTCATTGATGATGTTGAAGTTAAGGGTATCACCCTCTGTATCACCGGATACCTCATCAAGGTGATAGCTTTCGCCGCCGAAAGAAACTGTAACGTTAGTAACCTTGATCTCTCTGCCGTCTACATAGAAGTGGTTGTTGCCCTCGTCGTCCTCTTCTTTCTCAAAAGGCATATCAGTTGTGATACCGATCATGTTGAACTTATCAGTTGTAGCACTTGTAACAACGCTTCCCGGATTATCAGCATCGGGAGCATAGTTCTCGCCTATTGTCCAAACAAGAGCGTCATCAATTCTGTCACCCTCAGGTCCGTAGATAGACTCATCGATGTTCTCGGACATCTTGCCCTTACAAGGCATAGTGATCTGATAGGTACCGTCAGCTGTGATCTCAGTATCACCGAAAGCAACGTTGCCGTCGAAACCTGCGCCGCCCTGTACGCCGACCTTCTTGTCAGGGAATGCTACAGCACCGTCTTCATTGTTGCCGTAAACATTTCTGTAGTTCCAGGTTCCGTTTGTCTGGAAGTAGATACCTGCATTGTATGCAGATGCGGAAGCTGCGAACATAGTAGTTGTCAGTGTAGCAGCTGCCATACCTATAAGTACTTTTCTAAGTTTCATTTCTAAAACTTCCTTTCCTAATTAGTTTACTCCATTATACTTTATTTTTAACAAAATTTCAATCAGCATATACAACAAATCTGCAAACGTTTTCCTGTGCATACTTAACAATTTTGCATTATAAATAGCAACATATTCCACAAAAATTCTTACAAAATGTAAATATATGAAACTGAGACGTAATTATTTCCAAAGCTTTTCGGGATAAACACCGCTTTCAATGAGCTTAGCTATCTCGGCCTTCACTCCTGGCTTGTCCTCTGCGTATGTCACACCGAACCAGCGGTCATGGCTCGGAAGCACTGCACAGTCAGCCTCGCCCGACTTTATCATCTCATCAATTGCCGCAGGCAGCAGGAACTCTGCTGTAAGGCTGTCGTGGTTTTGTGCAAAGAACTCTGAGAATTTCTCTTTCAGCCTGTCCATAAACGTAACAGGCAGACCCCACATATTCATAGAAGCATAGCCGTTTTCATCGACCTCAACAGCCTCCTCCTTGCCTGAGTATACCTTACCGTCAGCCTCACGCCTGATGTTGTAGGTCTCGGTAACACCTGTGAGCATACCGTCCTTTTCAATGCAGATACCTCTGTTTACAGCGCCGTACTCACTGAGCGTATTTTTAATGATAAAGCCTGCCATAGCAAGGTGCAGCTTATCCTCGGGCTGCTCAGCTGTCAGGAACTTGTAGAGCTGTTTGTAAGCCTCTTTTCCGTAGAAGTCATCGGCATTTATAACAGCAACGGGCTCATTCACCGCAGATGCCGCACAAAGCACAGCGTGACCGTGCCCCCATGGCTTTGTTCTCTCGGGATTTTTTGTGAAGCCCTCGGGAATCATATCAAGCTCCTGAAAAACATACTCAACATTTGCATATTTCGATATTCTGCTGCCTATCATTTCATCAAAGGCATCCTTTATATCACGTCTTATAACGAACACGATCTTATTGAAGCCCGCTTCCAGTGCATCGTAGATCGAGTAGTCCATAATTATCTCGCCGTTCGGTCCAAAAGGCTCGAGCTGCTTAATGCCGCCCTTAAACCTTGACCCCAGACCTGCCGCAAGAATACATAGTGTGCAGTTCATAAAAATTCTCCTCCATAAATTGCGGATTTCATATTTTAACTAACATTAATATTATTACATATTTTACTCTGTTTGTCAATAGATTTCAGCTGTTGACAGAAGATTAAATATGTGATACACTAAACAAAAGGGAGTGATCTATATGGCAAGAACAGCACTTATTACAGGTGCAAGCTCGGGTATAGGAAGAGAAATGGCAAAGCAGCTCAGTGAAAGGGGCTTTAAGGTCATTCTCGCAGCAAGAAGAAAGGAAAGGCTTGAAGAGCTCGCAGCAGAGCTTGACGGAGATAGCCGTGTTATCGTCAGTGATGTGTCGACCCGTGAGGGCTGTGAAGCACTTTACGAGGCAGTAAAGGACGAGAATGTGACGGTTCTTATCAATAATGCAGGCTTCGGGGCACTCGGCGATTTTGACGAGCTGCCGCTTGATACCGAGCTTCGCATGATAGATACGAACATCACCGCAGTACACATTCTTACAAAGCTTTTTATAAAGGACTTTATAAAGGCCGACAGGGGCTACATTCTGAATGTAGCATCATCGGCAGGGCTTATGGCAGGCGGTCCTCTTATGGCGACCTACTATGCTACAAAGGCCTATGTAGTCAGCCTGACGAGCTCTATAAGCGGCGAGCTCAAAGCAAGGGGAGCGAACGTTCATATCTCGGCACTTTGTCCCGGACCTGTAGCGACAGAGTTCAACGATGTTGCAGGCTGCGACTTCGGCGTAGAGGGCATCTCGGCCGAGGAATGTGCAAGGGCAGGTCTTGAAGGGCTTTTCAGGAAGTCACTTATAATAGTACCGGGCTCGGGAATGAAGGCAGCGGCAACGCTGTCAAAGATAGCACCGAGAAACGTTGTCCTGAAGGTTGCGGGCGAGCTTCAGAAAAAGAAAATAACAGACTAAACGAAAGGACGTACCGAAAAGGTACGTCCTTTATTAAGCGTCAACGGTTCTGTAGTATTCCTCAAACCTTGGTCTTGCCGCCTGATAGTAGGGCTCAAGCCTTTTGTCGAAGTGCTTTCCCATGCCCTCGGTAATTATGCTGTCAGCCTGCTCGAAGGACATTCTTTCCTTGTACACTCTCTTGCTGACGAGTGCATCGTAAACATCAGCTACAGCCATGATACGGGCTTCAAGAGGTATTTCCTCGCCCTTCAAGCCCTCGGGATAGCCTGAGCCGTCCCAGCGTTCGTGGTGATAGTGAGCAACGTTCTCGGCAATATTGCGGAAGTAGTCATCGTCAGTACCCTCAAGCACCTTATGAACGATGTTCGCACCCTCTGCGGCGTGTACCTTCATCTTTCCAAACTCCTCGTGAGTGAACCGCCCGGGCTTTTTGAGAATAGCATCGTCAACGGCTATCTTTCCGAGGTCGTGCATAGGTGCGGCCTTGATTATAGCCCTGCAGAACTCGTCACTGAGTCCGAACACATCGTTCTTTCTGATCTCTTCCACCAGCATACGGACAACATCGCTTGTTCTTCTGATATGGCCGCCTGTGGAGTTGTCACGGCTCTCGACCATAGTTGCCATACCGAGAATAAACTGGTCGTGCATCTCAACGATATGCTGTGTTTTCTGAGCTACCTCATCCTTCAGAGAGGTGTTGAATGAGTCAAGCAGAGCAATGTACTGCTGATTCTGAGTGTCATCGGTTATAAAGAACTGATAGCCCCTTTTCTGTCTGCCGTCAAACAGATAGTTTATGTTTACAAGATAGCTCTTATCCCCGACCTCATAGTGAAGGCTGTTTTTGCTGTTGTCCTCTCTGAAATCCCTGAGCCATACAAGTGCGGTATCACGCAGCTTCTCGTTTGCACCTACGGGCTTGTCCACTGTCAGATCACGAAGCTCGGGGAAGATGTTCTTGGCAGTTTCGTTGCTGCCGAGGTAATGAAAATGAAAATCAAAGGAGATAAATCCCGTGTCGCCCTTCTCAACCAGCGAGTCTATTGCAGTGTCTGTAATATCGTAAAGGCAGACCCTGTGCATAATGAGCAGATATATCACCTGAGCAAAGGCATAAGCCGCAGGCAGGAGCTCGATATTCGGGAATACCTTTCTTACTCCGAAAAAGGCGATAAGGCATACAAGGTTCGGAAGTATCAGCAGGTAAATGATCTTACGTGAAGCATCTCTCTTTTTGAAATAGCTGTAGATTATTCCGCCTATACTGCCGATAAAGCAGCCTATTACGAACACATAAAACAGGTTGTGTACAAAGGCGTACTCCTTGTGAAGCAGCGAGACTCCGTTTTTTCTCTCAAAGGTCAGGCTCTTGTAATAGTACTGCTGACGCTCCATAGTCATTATGAACATGAAAAACAGCGTAGCCAGTGTCAGGAGACCCGTTCTCAGCCACTTGTTTATTTTCAGGTGGCAGAGACTGTATACGCTGAGCATTATAAACAGAGCATTGTAGCATCCGCCTATGTAGGTGACCTTATTTGCAGCTATCGCTGTTTCAAGGCTGCGGGCACTTGCAAACAGTGCATACCCGACATTTGATACAGGCACAAGAATAAATATCAGCGTAAAATGCACGCCCAGATGCTTGTGCCACGAAAAGGCATACACAAGAGACAATCCCAGTGATATCACAAGAATGACCCAGTAATACAGTTCTATCATATCAATGCTTTCCTTCTGTTTGCTTTCAGCAGTGCTGATAAGCTTAAAGTGTTTCGGTAGTACCGAGGTGATTAATAGCCTTCACAGCTCCGAATTTGCATACCTCAACGCAGGTGCCGCAGTTGGTACAGAGGTCATAGTCTATTACAGCATGGTTGTTTATGACCTTTATAGCCTCAGACGGGCAGTTCTTTTCACAGAGCCTGCAGCCCACGCAGCCGTTCGGACAGATCTTTTTAGTGTCCTTTGCCGTGTCCTTTGAGGAGCACAGCACCTCTACCTTCTGAGTTGAAGGTCTTATCGCAATAAGCTTGTTCGGACAGGCGGTTGCACAAAGCCCGCAGCCTATGCAGAGCCTGTGGTCAACAACGGCTATGCTGTTTTTAATCCTGACAGCACCTGTCGGACAGACATTAACGCAGTCTCCGTAGCCAAGACAGCCGCTCGTGCAAAGCTTGCTTCCGTTATAGTACATATTGCAGGCGGCACAGCTCTGAATGCCGTCATAAAGATATTTCGTAGGTGTTGCGTTGCAGTCACCGCTGCAGCGGACGAAGGCTGTAAGCTCCACAACGTCACGGGCTTCTTTTCCCATTATTGCGGCTATCCTTGCGGCAGTTGCATCACCGCCCGGACGGCAAAGGCTGCACTCGGCACCCTTTTCAACGACAGCAGCTGCATAGTCGGCACAGCCCGAGTATCCGCAGCCTCCGCAGTTAGCCTGCGGCAGAGCGTCATTTATCTCGGTAATGCGTTTATCCTCCTCCACCTCGAATATCTTCGAGGCAGCGGTCAGTGCAGCACCCGAGACAACTCCCAGAGCCGCAAATATAGCGATCGGTATTAAAACCGTCATACGTTCCCCTCCGTCAGATTATTCCCGAAAAGCCCATAAAGCTCAGCGAAACGATAGCCGCAGCGATAAGCGTCGCAGGTGCTCCGCTGAATGTTTTCGGAAAGTCACAGTCAGCTATCCTTGCTCTCACACCGCTGAAAAGCACCAGTGCCAGAGTAAACGCAACGCCTGTTCCGAAGGCGTTTGTTATGGATTTCAGAAAGCCGTAGCCATTGTCAATGTTCGAGATAGTAACTCCCAGCACCGCACAGTTTGTAGTGATCAGCGGCAGATAAACACCCAGAGCCCTGTAAAGCGGCGGAAGCATTTTTTTGAGTACCATCTCAACAAGCTGAACAAACAGTGCTATCACAAGAATAAATGCGATAGTTTTAAGATACGTTATCTCATAGTGCTCAAGAAGCTTATACACAGGATAGGTGCAGGCACTTGCACAAACCATTACAAAGATAACAGCCGCACCCATACCCACAGATGACTTTATCTGCTTTGAAACACCCAGAAACGGACATATTCCCATAAACTGCGAAAGCACTATGTTATTTACGAACACACAGCTTACTATCAGAAGAATGTAGCTCATAAAGCGTCCGCCTCCTTTCTCTCACAGGAGAGCTTCTCCTCGTCGGAGCAGAACTGCGCACTCGGACAGCCTGCACAGCCTATCTCGGCAGGCGGCTTTCTGTCCTTCAGCTTGCAGACTATCGCAATAAGTATGCCCAGCACGAAAAAGCCTCCCGCAGGCATAATAAAGATAGTCATAGGGTGCTTCGAGAGCCACGGTATAGTCAGCCCGAACCACGAGCCTGTTCCGAGTATCTCTCTTATGCTTCCCATGCAGAAGAGTGTCAGCGTAAAGCCTATGCCCATACCAAGCCCGTCAAGCACTGACTTGAACACAGGGTTCTTGCTTGCAAAGGCTTCGGCACGCCCTAGAATAATGCAGTTTACCGTAATAAGCGAGAGAAACAATCCCAGCTCCTTATGAAGTGCAGGCAGATAGCCCTTCATCAGAAAGTCGATAAGGGTAACAAAGCCTGCAATAATAACAATGTAAGAGGGCAGCCTTACTGCCTTTGGTATTACATTTTTGAGAAGCGATATAACAAGGTTCGAGCAAACAAGCACAAAGGTAGTTGCAAGCCCCATACCTATTCCGTTTGAAGCAAGGGTAGTTACCGCCAGTGTCGGGCACATTCCGAGAAGTGTAACAAGGTTCGGGTTCTCTTTGATGATGCCCTTGGTAAGCTCATACCAGTTTGAGTGCTCAGTCACCGTAGATCGCCTCCTTGTTCTCATTGAATACATCAAGGCACTCTCTTACAGCTCTCTTCATTCCCTTTGATGAGAAGGTTGCCGCAGTTACATTGTCAAGACCCTCGATGTTGGTTTCGGTAGTAGCCTGTAAGAACTGATGGATAAAGTCATCGTTCTGCACCTTGGTTCCAAGCCCCGGAGTCTCCCCGATGGATATAAACTCTATCCCTCTGACCTGACCTGCATAGTCAATCCCTATCAGCAGGTGCAGTCCTCCCTTTGAGTAGCCGTCCTCAGTTATCTCGAAAACGCAGTTTGAGGTTTTGGGGTCGATGATTATGCTGTTTATCTTTTCGTTCCCGAAGTTTACGGGAGCTTTCTTTCCGTTCTTTTCTTCGGTGAGCATCTCGTAGTCAGCCTTGCCGAAGATGCTCTCACAGCCTTCTCTGAGCTCGTCTGTCATAACGCCTGTGAGGTCAACATAGGTCGCATTGTAGGCAAGAGCCAGCAGACCCGATACCACCACGCAGATAATAGTCAGCACAAGCGGCGGCATGAGTTTTTCTTTCATGACTTCGCCTCCTCGTTGTGCTTAACAGCTCCGAAGGGCTTTGTAAGTATTGCCATATCAATGTATGGAGTAATGATATTCATAAGCAGTATCGAGTACGAAACGCCCTCGGGATAAGAGCCCCAGAAGCGTATAACGCAGGTGATAATGCCGCAGCCTACACCGAATATCACCTTGCCAATTGAGGATATCGGAGTAGTCACATAGTCGGTAGCCATAAATACGGCACCGAGCATAACTCCGCCCGACAGTATCTGATACAGCGGATCCTGATCGAATATCCAGCCGAACACATAAACAGTGCCGATAAATGCAAGCGGAGCGTGAGGAGTGATTATCTTCATGATAACGAGGTAGACTCCTCCGAGCAGCAATGCCGCCGCCGAGGTCTCACCGAGACAGCCTGCTGTCTTTCCGATGAACAGGTCTATGTAGTCCTGAGCTCTTGTTGCAAGGGGAGTAGCTCCCGTAACTATCTTGTCAGGGTTATAGAAGGGGATAGCCCACTTTGTCATTTCGCTTGTGAAGGAGAGCATAAGCACGATTCTTCCGACAGCGGCAGGATTAGCGAAGTTTTGTCCGAGACCTCCGAAAAGCTGCTTGACAATAACTATAGCCACAAAGGTGCCTATCACAGCCATCCAGTAGGGGAGCGTAACAGGCAGATTAAACGCCAGTATCATTCCCGTGACAGCGGCTGACAGGTCGCCCGTTGTGTTTGGTTTTTTCATAACAATGTTGCAAAGCCTCTCCCAGACTATAGCCGAGAGCATACAGCAGCCCGTAAGCATAAGGGCTCTTCCTCCGAAGAAGTACACAGACATAAACAGTGCAGGAGTAAGACCTATCATAACGTGCAGCATTATTTTTGATGTAGTAGTCCCGCTCCTGACATTAGGCGAGGGGCTTACCGTCAGTTTTTGCATTGTCTTTCTCCTATCTTCTGAGTAATTTCTTAGCTAAGCGGTTCTTCTCCGCCAGAGGTCTTTTAGCAGGGCACACATAAGAGCATGAGCCGCAGCTTATACACAGCCCGACTTTCAGCTTTTCAAGCCTGTGGGTGTCTCTCTTGTCGTAGGCTTTCTCCAGATATGTCGGCATAAGCCCCATAGGACAGACCCTTATACAGCGTCCGCAGCGAATGCAGTTAGTCTGACCGCTTTCAAGCAGCTCGTTCTTTTTAATCTGCGGTCTTCTGAATGCAAGCAGACCGTTCATAGTCTTTATAGTCGGCAGCTCGGTATCATAGATGCACACGCCCATCATAGGGCCGCCCGAGATTATCCTTTCGGCATCATCAAGCTGAGCATCGGCAAATTTCAGAAGCTCCGAAACAGGCGTTCCAATAAGAGCCCTCACATTACATGGCGTTGACACAATATCTCCGTCAACGGTCACACGCCTTGAAATAAGCGGCATACCGCTTTTTACATAGCCTCCGAAAAAGCCTGCGGTGCTAACATTCATAACAATAACACCCTGATCGGCAGGCAGCTCGCCCTCACGGACGGTGCGCCCTATCAGATTATAGATGAGCGTTTTCTCCGCACCCTGCGGATAGGAGGAACGCAGCACCTTTACATTTATATTCTCGTACTTCGCTGCCTTTTCCTGCATAAGGCGGATAGCATCGGGCTTATTGTTCTCAATACCTATATAAGCATTGTCTATATCCAGCGTCTGCATAATAAGAGCGATAGCTGAGATCACATTATCAGCGTCCTCGAGCATTTCCCTGTGGTCGCTTGTGATATATGGCTCGCACTCAGCGGCGTTGATTATGAGGGTATCAACGTGGTGTCTTTCTGCGTTGTAGTTAAGCTTCAGGTGCGTCGGAAAGCCTGCACCGCCCAGTCCGCAGCAGCCCGATTCTCTAAGAGCCTCACAAAGGCTCTTCTTATCTGTTATCATCGGGGGCTTTATGTCAGGGGAGAGCTCCTGCCTGCCGTCAGTTTCTATCTCAACGGTTTTGCATTTCCTGCCTGCCGCCATAAGGATCTCTCCTATAGCCGTAACAGTTCCCGAAACAGACGAGTGAACAGGGCAGGAAAGTATCTGCTCACTGTCGCCTATCTTCTGCCCGACAAGCACCCTGTCGCCCTTTTTTACCAAGGGCTCGCAGGCACCTCCAAGGCTCTGAGCCATAGGTATAACGACCCTTTCGGGTACAGGCAGATCAATAGTCTCGCATGAAGCCGTATTCTTGTTATGCTTTAGCTTTGTGCCGTTTATCTTCATAAAAATCTCCTTGATGAGAAAATCATAGCTCCGCTTTTATAGTGCTTACAGCACCCCAGCTTTTAATGACCTCTACCTTTGAGAAGTTCGCATTCCTGAGTGCTTCAAGCTCGTGCTCCAGCGTCAGGGGAGTATCATAATGGCAGATAACATCATAGCCCATGCCCTCTTCGTGCCTGAGTCTGTCAAGGTCATCAAAGTTCTTACGCTCTTCAAGCTCGGAGTCTGCAAAGCTGTCCGTCAGGATAAAATATCCGCCGTGCTTCAGTGCCTGCCTTACTCTTCTGTAAAGGGCAGACTTGCTCCTCAGTGTATAGTGATGAAGAGCCTCTACCGAAACAATGCAGTCAAAGGCAGTTATACCGAAAATGATGTCAAAGAAAGACCCTCTTACAGCTCTGAGCTTTTTATCGGGGAATTTGCTTTTCATTTTATCGAGCATACCCTGTGACAGATCAATACCTGTTACGGCAGCTTCGGGGTTTATCGCATAGAGGTATTCAAGCTCCAGTCCTGTTCCGCAGCCAAGATCAAGCACCCTTGCACCTGCCTTTTTCGGAAGCTGCAAAGCCGTGAATTTATAGAACTCATTTGCACTCTCTGTCTCCTCAAGAGCAGTGCGGTCGTAGCTGTCGGCTCTGCTGTTAAAAAAGGAATCCATTCTTTCAAGCATAACGTTATCCCCCATTGATTTAATATGAGGCTTTACGCCCCTTTATGCAGTTAAATGTCAGTCCGCAAACTGAAAATACTCAC
>ONLC01000035.1:0-1115 GCA_900318545.1 uncultured Eubacteriales bacterium | reverse complement strand
AAAATACTCACTTGTAAGGCTGAGCTGTGCCTTTATCTTCTCTGAGCAGTATACCCTAGCGTTCTCGTCAACGGCTATCACCGAGATATCCTCACGTCCGAGCCATTTTGAAAGGTTTTCCTTGCCGTCAAGCTATATCCTTGTTGACAGAAAGTCCGACTCTATACCGCTGTCTGATATCACCGTCACAGATTGCAGCGTTGACTCCGAGGGTCTGCCTGTTTTTTCATCAAAAATGTGGCAGTACCGTATACCGTCAGCCTCAAAGAACCTTTCATATCCGCCCGAGGTCGAAACAAAGCAGGCATCGCACTCCAGCTGGGCACAGAGTGTATCGGGATAAAACGGATCCTTTATCCCTATCTTGAAACGGCTGCCGTCGGGCTTTTTTCCGTAGCAAAGAATTGACGAGCCGAAGGACACAACGGCCCCCTCGGGCTTTTGCTCATCAAGAATCTCCTTCACTTTGTCAAGAGCGTAGCCCTTGGCATCACAGCCAAGATCTGCCTGAGCTCCGTTTTCAAGCTGACAGGTTTTAACGTTCAGCTTTATATTATCGGCATCAACGGTTTTAAGTGCCTTTTCTATCTCCTCGTCAGAGGGCACCTTTGGCTCGCCTGTTATATCCCAAAGCTGTGTTACAGCGCCTATCATTATGTTGCAGCCGCCGTATTTCTCATATAGCTGAAGCGATCCCGAAAGCACCTCGCTTGTTTCGGGGCTTATTGACAGCTTCTTTCCGCTGCCTGCCGCATTGAGCTTGTTTATCTCGGACTTCTCATCATATACCGAGAGCAGCCCGTCAAGCTCCTTTATCCGATTTCTTATATCGTCTGAAAAGTCAGCAGACGAGTAGAGCGTAATATCAACAGGACAGTCCATAGCAAAAAACGCCTTTGAGAACTTCTGCACAGGCTTTTTTATATTCATAACTATCACGCCTGCAGCAATCAGCACTATTCCGAAGGCCGCAGGTATGATAACTCTTTTATTCAAGGCTTTTTTCATTATATTACTTTACTTTTGTTCGGGTTTGTGTTATAATGGGTTTGCAGCGAGGAGTATCCTCTCGCTCGATTCTATGAAGGACGAAAGCTCAGCGTTCAGCTCAACAG
>ONLC01000053.1 GCA_900318545.1 uncultured Eubacteriales bacterium | reverse complement strand
GGGTTTATATTATTAAAAGCTGAAAAAGTTGAACTTTGAAATTTTAATATAATAATATCTCCGTTAGAATCTTGAAGAAAAGTTTGATTTAACATTAATTTATTTTCACATAATTCATTATATTTTAAATCTAAATATTCATCTGTTATTAAAGGATTGTGTAAAGAAAAAAAATTAAAAGTTCCATGTTCATTTGACAAATTAATATTTATTGAAATTTTTGTTTTTATATTCGAAGATTCATTTTTATAAGTAAAAGCCGAAAAACCTTTTATTACTTTATTATCTGTATTTTTAGCAATAGCCTTGGATAAATCCCATGCCGTAATAATACCAATTATTTCATTTTTGGAATTAAGAAACGAGTTCTTAGTTACAAAATAGTTTGACAGTGACGTAAAAATGAGTATCGCAATAAAGATCAGAACAGTGATAATTCCTATCTCGGCCTGAAGTCTTCCGTTTTTTTTGTTTGTTCAATTTAAGCTCTCCTTATAAATGAAGCCATTCTCAGAAATCAATTCTTTCGCCGCTTCTTATTGCAGGCAGAAGACTTCTTCTTATCAGGTATTCAACTCTCTTCTGCATTGCGTCCTCATCGGGAACAGCAGTCCTGCGTATGCCGTGATATGCAACAGTAAACAGTGCAAGAGGCATAAGCTTCCGATTGATTTCAGCAAGCCTTTCAGGGTCCTCAGTCTGAAAGTACTCTTTGCTGAAAGCGTCCCATACCTGCTCGGAAAGCCCGGTATCAAAGCCCATAAGTCTTCTTATCTCCTCAGGCGGAAGTTGAGCCTTTTTTGTATAGAAGCAGTAAAGCCATACTCCTGCCAGATCGAATACGGGGTGTCCGACACCTGCGTCTCCGATGTCAATTAGCATTATCCTGCCGTCATCCAGCATTACATTTTTAGCGTTGTAATCTCCGTGAATAAAGGTTCTGCGCTCGGGAATGCTGTCAAGGAACTCCTTTATCTCGGCGTTTTCCTCATCTGTAAGATACGGAGCTACTATATCTGCTGTGTTGTAGAAAATAAGCTTTTTATCCTTGAAGAGCTCATCGCTCAGTTCAATTTTATGAAAATCTCTGAGCGCTGCTGCATATGGTCTGACATACTTTTCAAGGTTTTCAGGGTCAGCATCAATATGCTGAGCCACTGTTTTGGCATCAAGCATTTCATAAATAACTCCGTACTTGTCTCCCACCTGTACAATGTCATATGGGATAGCAGTCGGAAGCTTGTTTACAAAAGCTCTCTGGGACATAAGGCGCTCGCTCTCGATGACATCAAGTGAGCTTCTGGTGTAGACCTTGATGATAGTTTCCTCATCAAGTCTGTAAACCGTTCCGTAGCCGCCTGAGCCTATCTCCTCGCAGCCCTCAACGGAAACCTTTCTGAAAGCTTTGTGTACATCAAACATTTCGGTGAAGCCTGTAGTTTCTAAAATATCATAAACGTCTCTTGAAACGTTTATTATTTTCAGATCATCATCTTTTCTGTGAGCAAGGCGCATAAGCACACGCAGTCCGGCACTGGATATGTATTCGAGCTTTTCAGCATCAATAATTATTTCAGCGTCTTTTCCCTCGATAGCGCCAAAAATCTCTTTCTCTATCTCAGGTGCATTATTCACACTGATTCTGTCCTCAAGGAAAAACGTGATAATGTTGTTCACTTCTGTTATCTTCATAATTGTCCTCCTATTAGTAATAATTGTAAGAAAACACTTTTACATTATATCATAATCAGAGGATAATTTCAAGCATTTTTGTATTAATTTTGATTATTTAACAAAAGATGACCAAGCTTTTGAACGCTGTATTGACTTTCTTATAATATGCTGTTATAATTATAAAAACTATACGAACAGTTTTATGAAGAAAAGAGGATACTATGAAGCTTACAAAACAAATAGTTCTTAAAGACATAAGTGCTCTTCCTGAAAACTATAAAACGAAAGACATTGACGCACTTATATCTGAGTATGTCAGGAACAAGGCTGATGCATCTGAACTTCGTGACTATGTTCTTACTGAGCAGTGGCTTCACAGGATATACTATTATGTTTCACTGAAGCAGATAAAAGATGTAAACGAGCGTATGGCATTTATTGACCGCAATCTCCTCTTTGATGATTGGTGGCACACAGATCAGCTCATTAACTTTGTAAATAAGCTTCCGTTTGAAACTGCTCTCAGATATGCAAAGAAATATATCAGGAACCAAGACCCCTTTATCAGGCGCTGGGGCTATGTTCTATTTATTTCAAAGCTTGGAAGAGGTCACAGTGCTGAGCTCCTTCCGCTTATGCATGATGACGAGCACTACTATGTTCAGATGGGCGAAGCATGGCTTATTGCCGAGCTTGCGATAGACGAGCCCGATAAGGTGTGGGAGTGGATGAAAACAAACGGACTTAAATACAATATAAACGGCAAGGGCATACAGAAGATATGTGATTCATTTCGTATCACCGATGATTGGAAGGCTAAATTCAAAGAGCTCAGAGCTGCAATTAAGAATAACTAAAAAACAGAGCCCGAAAGGACTCTGTTTTCGTTAATCAGTATTGCTTGTTTATCCATTTGGTGATCTTGCTTATATTGTCAGCACGCTTTTCAAGGAAGTCCTTGATGCACTGAACAGATGCATAGCCGCCGTAGATAGCATTGTCTGTATCACCTGCACCGGGATAACGCTCAAAAAACTGATCAAACAGCGGTGAGTACTGAGCCGTAAAGCCGTCAAGGACCGCATTTGCGTTTCCCTTCTCATAGATACCGCTTCCGAGTGCTTCAAGCTTTGCACAGTAGTCTGCTCGGAAGCTCTCGTTAGTCATAAGATATGCAAAGCAGAGCACTGCAGGATTGTTGGTGCTGAAATCAAGAAGGCCCTGCGGTTTGTAGTTGTCTTCCTTTACGGTATTGGTCTTTGCATCTCCCGAGCCGCTGACTCCGCCGAACTCCATATCGTAGAACATAAATCTCCAGCGGCCGTCTGCATATTCGTTTGATTCATCAACATTTGCAGTTTTCCACATTGACCAGTTTTTGCCCGGCCAATCCCACTTGTTGTTTATCCATACCTCAGCAAGGAAGTAATCCCTAACGCTGTCGGGATCAACCAGCTTTACGAACTCGTCATAATCCTCTTGAGCTTCTAGGTTCTTGTGGCTTTTGAAGAAGGCGTTCAGCTCATCAAAGAAGTAGCTCTCCTTATTCTCGCCCTCGGGCAGAGTTCCCTCATCAAGCTTGTAACCGAGCCTGTAGGTTTCGGCATCACCCTTGTAAACTACTACATCGTCCTTGTTTACACCGTGGTGCTCCTCGAAATAGTCGTCGGAGTAATCCTCTTCAAGCACATAAAGTCCCCAGTATTCACCGTTGAGATATACTACGCAGGGGCGGGAAGCCTTAGTTTCGCAGTCAAGTGATGCGGACATATTCTGCCAGTAGATATCGTTAAACTTCGCAGTAAATGCACAGTTGCCTCCTGCACGAAGCTCTAAGGTCTTGAACTTCTCCATAGTTTCTCCGCTGTCGTTTTTGAGCTCCTCTCCGAAAACAGGATACTTGAAGTTTTTCTTGCCATAGTCGCTTCTTGCATAAAGCCTGAAGCCCTTCTGCCAGTCAGAACGTGAATAGTTTCCCTGAATTCTTATGCCGCAGTTCTGAGAGAAAGCAGTTTTAGCTCCGTCAGCATTATATTCAAGGAAATCAACACGGCAGTTTCTCTCCCACTCCTTGCCACGCTGATTATAGTTAGCTTCAAGACGTCTGGCGGTGTCCTCATTAGTGTCCTCACCGTTTTCAAGGTGCTCAGCAAGTGCTTCATCAAAGAGATCTCCCTTTACATAAATACCCTTATTGCTGCTGAACAGATCGTCATAATCCATGCTTATGCTGATAACGGCAAGATCGGTTCCCATAGCCTCGCAGCTTTCCTTTATGCCCTGAATATGCTCCTCGGGTGTTCCGATGAAATAAGTAGCCGTGCATATTTCTGAATATTCACCTTCGGAAAGCTCAGCAACAGCGTTTATTACCGAGCACTTATCCACCTTATCATCAGTAGGTGCAGATACGGTAGATGTAAAGGTCTTGTTTTTTCTGTCGTACTTTACAAAGTTTCCCGAGATAAGCTCAGGCTCCACTGCCGAAACAACATTCGGGTCACCTTTTCTGTCCTTGATATCTATTGCACCCTCGTATTTTATTCTTGTATCACTTGTCGAGGGGTCGCTGCCGTCAGTGGTGTAGTATATGTCTCCGCTTTCAGAGCTGAGCTCCAGAGAGAATGCATCCTTGTAAACACCACTAGGCTGAGAAAATAAGACGGAGCTTTTTTCTTCCTCTTCTTTCTTATCCTTTTTATCCTTCTTGTCTTCTTTTTTCTCGTCAGAAGAGTCCTCCTTTTTGGAGTCGGCTTCCGAGCTCTTTTCGCTGCTTGCCGCCGATGAGCCTGAATCTGAGGCTGAGCTGCTGTTCTCATCGGCACAGGCACTCAGACAGGCAGCCGAAATGCAGATGCTGAGTGCGATACAGAGAAACTTTTTTATCATAATTTCATATCCTTTCATATTAAATTAATAATACTATGTTATAATAGCCCATAAAGATTAAATTATCGTTGAAATATTCGGTTGTTTTGCTGAGGTTAAACCTTTCTTTAATGAATATTTAATGTCAGCGTATTATAATTTCAGCATTAAGTGGAGAGGAGCACCTGATTTGAAAATACTGATAATCGAGGATCAGAAGGAGCTTGCTGATGCTCTTGCACAAATGCTCCATAATGAGGGCTTTATTACAAATGCTGTTTATGACGGCGAAGCAGGTCTTTATGAGGCACTTACCGATACCTATGATATGATAGTGCTTGATGTTATGCTGCCTAAAATGAACGGCTTTGATATTTTAAGAGCTGTACGAAAGAATAATATTGACTCAGCTGTGCTTATGCTGACAGCACTTTCTCAGGACGAGGATAAGGTAGAGGGCTTTGACAGCGGTGCTGATGATTATCTTACAAAGCCGTTTTCAAAGACCGAGTTTACTGCCCGTGTAAGAGCTCTGGCAAGGCGTTCGAGAAATGCTTATGTGCCTGATGATCTGAGCTTCGGGAATATTATTCTCAGCAGCACAAAGCATGAGCTTTGCTGTGCAGACCAGTCTATTGCCCTAGGCACTAAGGAATACCAGTTTCTGGAGCTATTAATGATAAACCACGGGATAATAATCCCTAAGGAGCGTTTTGTAGAGCGTATCTGGGGCTACGATGCCGAAACTGAATACAATAATGTAGCAGTGTATATATCATTTCTCAGAAAGAAGCTTACTGCTATCGGTGCTGATGTAAGCATAAATGCTGTAAAGGGTGCAGGCTATATTTTAGAGGAGAAAAAATGAAGGATACAGTTAGGCTCATAAGGAAGAAATTCATAATTGCTGCAATGCTTATCTGCCTTGTAATGGTGGCTGTTCTGATAGTGTCTCTGAATATTATGATGAAATACCTTGTTGAGCGTGATAAGGCCGCTGCCTGCAATATGATAGCAAATGCTGTAGATGTAAGCTCCGCAAAGGAAAACTCTGTTACGATTGAGTTTGACAAAATGCCTCAGACCGATTTTGAGATACCGTTCTCTCCGGATACAGTTTCCAAGGTGATATTTAACGGTGTCATCACGAATACCACAGGTGCAGACTGGTACTGCGGCGGCAGCAGAATAGGCTATTACGGCTATTCTGAGGAGGGAAGAAGGCTTCGCTTTTCAAGGGGCTTTGCATTTAATAAGGATAACACCTCCATCACAGTTGACTTTGAGGACACCAAGCAAATAAGCGGAAACTATAAAAAGGCTGTCCGCTATGACAACCGAATGTACATTTCAAGCCAATGGTGGACATCATCGGCTAAGGTTTCAGACGGCTCGGATACGGAGCTTATCATTAATACCATAAAGATCATATTCAAAGAGGACTCTGAACGGTATATCCACCGACTTGACAGCTTTGAAGAAATTTTCCCCGAGGGTATTCCCGATATAGTATCCTCGAGAAAGTGCTTTTACATCGTAAATGCAGACGGGGAGAATGTAGAGTTTAATAGGGGCAATTCAGGGCTGGTGCTATCGTCCTCGGAAATTAAGGAAATATCTCCCGATGATACTATAGAGCTCAATGATACTGTATATAAGAAAACCGAGATTGATCAGGGCGGTGTAAGTGTCTGTATTTATATAGATAATAACAGCGGCTCATATATTTTGACGAGCCTTATCAGGATATCTGTAATTGTCGGGCTTGCAGTGCTTATGGTTTTGTTTGTTGTAGTTTTCTTTTATTCCAGGGCTGTCGCAAGACCTGCCGAGGAGGCTATCTCAAAGCAAAGGCTCTTTGTTTCAGAAGCAAGCCATGAGCTGAAAACGCCCGTGACCATAATCTCGGCCAATGCGGACCTTCTGAGCGATGAGATCGGAGAAAACCGCTGGCTTGACTCGATCAGGCGTCAGTCAGAGAGTATGGGCAGGCTTGTAACAGGACTGCTTGATCTGTCAAGAAACGATGAGATGTCCTCCAAGGAGAGCTTCAAGTCCTTTGATCTGAGCCGTACTGTCACAAATACGCTCCTGTCATTTGACAGTATAGCATATGAGCACGGAAAATCAATTTCAAGTGAGATCGAGCCCGATATAAGCTATAACGGAATAGAGCAGAAAATATCTCAGCTAGTAAGCATTTTAGTCGATAATGCAGTTAAGTATGCTGATCCCGAAACTGAGATAAGCGTTAAGCTTACGCAGGCAGGGAAGCCTCAGCTGACGGTCGAGAATATGTGTTCAGACTTTGATGTGAGCAAAAAGGATATGCTGTTTGAGCGTTTCTACCGCAGTGATGAATCACACAGCGGTAATGGCTACGGACTGGGACTCCCGATTGCAGCATCTATAGCGAATATCCATAATGCAGCTATTGAAGTAAGCTTTGAAAAAGGGATCGTTAAATTTACGGTAAATCTATAAAAAACAGAAAGGAAGAGATGTATGTTAAATTTTGAGTTTTACAGCCCTACAGAGTTTGTATTCGGAAAGGACAGAGAGGACGAGTGCGGTACCTATGCTAAAAAGTACGGGGCACAGAGAGTGCTTATTCATTACGGTTCGGGGTCGGCCGTAAGGTCGGGTTTGCTTGACAGAGTGAAGAAGTCCCTCTCTGACAGCGGCATTTACTTCACCGAGCTTGGCGGAGTTAAGCCCAACCCTCGTGATACACTTGTATATGAGGGCATTGAGCTTTGCAGAAAGGAAAGCATTGACTTTATACTTGCAGTAGGCGGCGGCTCGGTAATTGACTCTTCCAAGGCAATAGCTATCGGCGTGCCTTATGACGGAGACTTTTGGGATTTCTACAGCGGCAAGCCTATAGAGAAGGCACTGCCTATCGGAGTAGTACTCACAATTGCAGCAGCAGGCAGCGAAGGCTCGGGCAACTCGGTTATTACCAAAGAGGACGGAATGCTCAAGCGTGGAACAGGCTCTGATCTGCTGAGATCAAAGTTTTCCATCTTAGATCCTGCACTTACTCAGACCCTTCCTGCATATCAGACTGCCTGCGGAGCAACCGATATTATGGCTCACGTTTTTGAGCGTTACTTTACAAACACAAAAGAGGTCGAGATAACTGACAGGCTTTGCGAGGCTGTGCTTCTTACAATGGTAAAGGAAACTCCGAGAGTTATCGCTGACCCAAACAACTACGATGCAAGAGCAAACATCATGTGGGCAGGAATGGTCGCACACAATAATATAGTAGGTGTCGGCAGACAGCAGGATTGGAACAGCCACGGACTGGAGCACGAGCTTTCTGGATTGTATGATGTTGCTCACGGAGCAGGCCTTGCTGTTATGATGCCTGCATGGATGGAGTTTGTATATAAGCATGATGTAATGCGTTTCTGTCAGATGGCAGCAAGAGTGTTTGGCTGCAATATGAATTTCGCAGACCCTGAGGTCACAGCCAGAGAGGGTATTAAACGTTTCAGAGAGTTCCTGCACAGCATTGGAATGCCTATCAATTTTGCAGAGCTTGGAGCAAAGGAAGAGGATATCCCCACCCTCGTTGAGAAGCTCGGTGTAGGAGATGGGAGGAGAGCAGGCTTTGTTGAGCTCTCGGCTGCTGACTGTACAGAGATTTATAAGATCGCAGCTAAGGCATCACTCTGATAAGTGTACAAAAAACAGGACTGCAAGTGCAGTCCTGTTTTCTTTTATCCGATAGATGCGACCCACTCTTTAAGGTCTGCCGACGTATCAGACGGTTTTACAAGCTTTTGAGCTATTATTGTGTATTCTCCCTTGAGATAAGGAGCGAGCTTTTCAGCGGTCTTTTTAAGATCACTTCCGCCTGAGGTTGCAAACAATACTATTTTCTTGCCTGTCCAGTCATAGTCTTTAACAAAGGTGTTTATGATATTCGGAGCACCGTAGTACCAGATAGGAAATCCAAGATAGATCGTATCATACTCATCAAAGCTCTCTACCTTGCCCTCGATAGGAACATCTTTCTTTCCGATCTTTTCCTTATTGCAACGGGATAATGGATTTTTCCAGTTTATATCAGCTTTTGTGTAGGGTGTTACAGGTTTGATCTCAAAGAGCTCTGCGCCTGTGATCTTTGAAAGAGCCGCTGCCACCTTTTCAGTTGATCCCTCTGCCGAGAAATAGCATACGATAGTTTTACTCATAGAATTACCTCCATTGGTGAATTAAAGCATAGCTTTATATGAGTATAACACAAAGAAAAGCCGATGTCAACAAAAAGCCCGACTTGATGTCGGGCTTTGGTTTATGTAGTTATAAGCTCTTTAGGTATCAGATCGTAATCATACATGACCTCGGAGTGATTATCGAGCACCAGCTCCTTTTTCAGAAGCTCTCCTGTTTTCTTATCATAGGTGTTCTTATAAATCTTTGAAACCCGATAATACTTTCCGTCGTCTTCTTTCCGGAAATGATGTCCTTCCTCGGAAAGGTCGAACGTATACGGGAAAGGCTTAACACTTCTGAGCTCAGCATAGAGGGTCTTGTCCTTTACCCAGGCAAGAATCTGAACATCCTGATCGGTATTGTTTCTGAATCTGTAATCAATGTAGTTGTAGCATACGCAGGTTCCCGAACTGAACGGAACTCGCTCGCCGTGCTCTGGAGCAAGAGCATCTGAATGGCTGTGGAACTCAACTACCTCGAGCGGACTGTGAAGAACCAGTCTGTGAATTGTGTTACCAAGGTTGCAAAGTCCGCCGCCAAGACCGGGCTCCATTATCTCACCGCTTATTACTCTTCCTTCACGGTAGCCTTTTTTCTTTGTGATCTTGCCTACTGTCTTCCAGAATGAGAATATCTCACCCGGATGAAGAACAATACCGTTTATCTTCTTGCAGGCAAGGTCAATATTGATAGCCTTGTTCTCCTGAAGCTCAGGGTCGATGCCCTTGCCGACCTTTATAAGACCGTTAGAATGTGTGGACACAACATTCGGCAGTCTGTGACGGCTTTTGTGCATGGAGATCGGCTCTTTCTTAACAATGTCTCTGATAACTCTCTTTGACTTTTCCTTGGCTTCAGAAATAGCATAAGCTCCGGGGCTAATCTCGCAGAAAAGGAAATCTCTTTCAAAGAGCTTATTTACATCAGTGCCGTCAGGGTGAATATCACCGATGCGGTTATAATTCTTCTTGTTTCTTTTCCATGCTTCAAGCATCAGGTATTCAGCAAGTCTTCTCTTGCCGACAAAGATCTCTTCCTTAGCTCTTATGTACTTGACAAGTATGCTCGGGATACCTGCACGGTTAGCACCGTAAATATCAGTAAATATCTGATCTCCGATACAAACAGTCTGATCCTTTCTCAATCCAAGCTTCTTTACAGCTCTGAGATATGCCTCAGGTGCAGGCTTGTCCGCATCACAGATGTATTCTGTTTCGATGTTCTTAATGAAGCTCTCGACTCTGCTTTTTTCATTGTTGCTGAGAAGCAGTGTCTTGAACCCGATAGCATGAATGTCTCTGAACAGCTGATCGACCTTAGGGTTAGAATCATCTCCGTGGTGCACAAGGGTGTTGTCTATATCGAAAATGATACCTCTGAATCCCTTTTCATAAAGCTTTTCATAGTCTATACCAAAAACGCTTTCGGCATATTCATAGGGATAAAACTTATCTAGCATTTTCTCACCTTTATTTACTGTTTATGTAGTCGCAGACCTTATTGATCTGTTCCTTGAAAGTACCCTCAAACTTATTTTCAAAGAATGCACTTCCTATAGTGAAGGACCAAGGGTCGGCATCGAGTATCTCATCAAGTCTCTGATAGCTGTTTATGCTTCCTGCGATGCAGACAGGAGCATCTATCTCCTGAACAAATATTTTGTTGAGCTCAACAGCATCACCTGTAAATCTGTAGCCAAGAAGATCAATTCCCGAAACACCCTTTTCAAGATAGCTTTTTGCCTCAGCTATCATTCCGTCAATAG
>ONLC01000142.1 GCA_900318545.1 uncultured Eubacteriales bacterium | reverse complement strand
GCACTGTCAATTGCCGAGAGGATATTCAGACCCCTCAGCTGTGAAAGCGTGTCCGATATGGCAGGCTACACCTGTGCTTACGGTAAAATAGTCGAGCCCGAAAGCGGAAGAGCTGTAGATGAGGGTGTGCTCACTGTGTTCAGAGCACCACGCTCCTACACGGGCGAGGACGTTTGCGAAATAAGCTGTCACGGCGGAGTTTTCGTCACCAAAAAGGTGCTGAGGCTCTGCCTTGAATGCGGAGCAAGGCTCGCTGACAGGGGTGAATTTACTAAGCGTGCTTTCCTGAACGGCAAGCTCTCCCTTACTCAGGCAGAGGCGGTTATGGACATAATCTCTGCTGAGGGCGACTACGCACTGTCCTCAGCAAACCTGACACGCTCGGGCAGGCTGTTCGCTCAGATAACTGCGATAAGGGACAGCCTTGTGGAAGAGCTTGCATCTCTTGCGGCATGGGTTGATTATCCCGATGATGATATTCCTGCCGTTACCGAGGACAGCTTAAAAAAGGCTCTTTCAGATGCTGACAGGGAGCTTTCAAAGCTTCTTCGTGACTATGACAGCGGAATGATACTAAAAAGCGGTATTGACACAGCCATAGTCGGCAAGCCCAATGTAGGAAAGTCAACGCTTATGAATCTGCTCCTCGGGTATGACCGTTCTATAGTTACTGACATTGCAGGCACTACCCGTGATGTTATCGAGGAAACAGCGACCCTTGGGGAGTATACTCTAAGGCTCAGCGATACCGCAGGCATAAGAACGGCTTCGGATCAGGTCGAGGCAATAGGCGTGGAGCTTGCAAAAAAGCGTATAGACAGGGCTATGCTCATTCTTGCGGTGTTTGACAGCTCGGACACTCTGTCCGATGAGGACATAGAGCTGATAGAGCTTCTGAAAGGCTCGGGCAAGAGGGTGATAGTGATACTCAACAAGACTGACCTCGGCAGCAGGATAGAGAGTGAGTTTGAAGGCTTTGAAAGCCTTATTTCGGTATCAGCCAAGACCGAGGACTGCCGTGAGCTTATCCGTGAAGAGGTAGCAAAGCTTTTCCCTGTGGGGCAGTTTGACCCCGACAGTACGGTCTTTGCAAATGAGCGTCAGAAGGACTGCGTAAGGCGAGCCTATGAGCATATCCGTACCGCCGAGGAAGCCCTTGCAGCAGGCGAGACCTTCGATGCCGTGACTGTTCTTATCAGTGCCGCTGCCGATGAGTTGCTGGAGCTCACAGGCGAGAAAGCGACCGAAGCCGTAGTTGATGAGGTATTCTCACGCTTTTGTGTAGGAAAATAAAAAACGTCCCCAAAAAAACTGCATAAAAAAAGCCCCGAACAAGTCGGGGCTTAAATCATTGTTTTACTTTACCATTGCAAGTGTATCTCTTGCGATAAGAAGCTCCTCATTTGTAGGTACTACCCATACCTCAACCTTGGAGTCGGGTGCGGAGATCTTCTTGATCTCGCCTCTGGACTTGTTAGCCTCAGGGTCAAGCTTGATGCCGAGCCAGTCAGCGTCTGTAAGAGCATCACGCCTTACCTCGGGAGCGTTCTCTCCGATACCGCCTGTGAAGATAACTGCGTCAACGCCGTTCATAGCAGCAGCGAAAGCACCGATGTACTTCTTGATCTGGTATGCGAGCATCTCGCAGGTAGCCTGTGCTCTCTCGTCGCCCTCAAGAGCTGCCTTCTGGATATCTCTGTTGTCAGAGCTGATACCCGAAAGACCGAGGAAGCCTGACTTCTTATTTGTGTAAGCTGTCATCTCATCGGGGCTGAGACCGAGCTTCTTCATAACGAACAGTATTGCCGAGGGGTCAACTGCACCGCAGCGAGTTCCCATGATAAGACCGTCAAGAGGAGTAAAGCCCATTGTGGTATCAACGCTCTTTCCTCCGTCAACAGCAGTGATGGACGAGCCGTTTCCAAGGTGGCAGGAAACTATCTTCAGATCCTTTATATCCTTGCCCATAAGCTCAGCAAGCTTTGCAGATACAAACCTGTGAGATGTGCCGTGGAAGCCATACTTTCTTACGTGCAGATCCTTGTAGCAGTCATAAGGCAGACCGAACAAATAAGCCTTTCTCGGCATTGTGGAATGGAAGGCTGTATCAAATACAACAACCTGAGGTGTACCCTCGGGGAGTACCTCCTTGCAGGCTCTCAGTGCCAGTGCATGAGGATGATTATGTACAGGTGCAAGCTCAGCAAGACCGTCGATCTGGTCAATGACCTCGTCAGTTACCATGCAGGTCTCCTTGAACACCTCAGCACCCTGCACTATTCTGTGACCGACAGCTGCGATCTCGGACATAGAGTCGATAACCTTTGTATCACCTGTGGTGAGCACCTCAACGAGCTTTTCAAAGGCCTCAGTGTGGGTAGGGAAATTGCAGTCAGCCTCAAGCTTTCTGCCGTCACCTGTCTTTGCGCTTATGTGACCGTCAACGCCTATTCTGTCAGCGTTGCCCTTTGCGATAACGCTCTCATCAGTCATATCAAGAAGCTGATACTTCAGCGAGGACGAGCCTGCGTTTACAACAAGAATTTTCATATTGGGAATATTCTCCTCTCAGATTATTTGACCTGTCCGCTTGACTTGACGGACAAAATGTCATATACTATTAGTATAACAGTAAACTTACACAATTTCAAGACCTTTTAATTTTTTTTACATTTTGCACAGAATTATCCTGCTCTTTTTGGAGGTGAGCCCATGCGTGTTGCAGGTATTATAGCTGAATACGACCCCTTTCACTTAGGCCATGCCTATCACATAAGAAAGACCAGAGAGGAAGGTGCAGATGCCGTCTGCGTGGTTATGAGCGGTGACTGCGTACAAAGGGGCTTTCCTGCGTTGTTCTCAAAGTTTGACAGAGCAGAGGCCGCAGTCCGTAACGGCGCAGACCTTGTTCTGGAGCTGCCCGTGCAGTATGCAGTGTCGGGGGCACCGATATTTGCAGAGTATGCTGTACGGCTGCTTTCCGAGCTTGGAGAGGGCGTTATAAATATGCTCTCCTTCGGGAGCGAAACGGGCAAGCTTACACTTCTGCGGCGTGCTGCCGACAAGCTTGAGGAGCTCTCCGACAGCGAAGAGGTGCGCTTGCTTATGTCGCAGGGAATGGGCTATGCAAAGGCTGTAAGCACTGCCGCAGGAAAGGCAGGCGAGGTGCTGCAAAACCCAAACGATATGCTTGCCGCCGAGTATATAAGGGCAGCCAAAAAGTATATGCCGAATATCAGACTTCTGGCGGTGGAAAGACTGGGAGCGAGCCACAACAGCAGTGAAGCTGACGAGCACTCTATCTCGGCATCGCTTATAAGAGAAAAGTTCCCCGACCCCTCGGTTCTGAAATATATTCCCGATGAGTTTCACACTCTTGTACCTACGGACTATAAACGCTTTGATGAATTTGTCTACATAAATACTGTCCTTTCCGCCAACTCTGAACATCTGCTGCAGCTCCCCGACGGTGATGAAGCACTTGCATCAAGGGTGGGCTCTGTTATAGGAACGTCAGTGAAAAACAATCTGTATTTGCCTGTAAGTCAGGAGTTTGCAAAGGCGATAGCCTCGAAGAGCCTGAGCTATGCAAAGGTAAGGCGGATACTGCTGGGACTGCTTCTTGGTCTCAGAAAAAGCGATATAGACGGCATACCCTTCGGGCGGATACTTGCAATCAACAAGACAGGCACAAGAATTCTTGCCGAGGTAAAGAAGAAAAACGGCCTTTACTGCCGCACCTCTCTGAGCGAGCTCAGAAAGCAGTCTGATTTCGCACAGCGTTCAGCAGAGCTTATGATTCAGGCCTCACGCATACAGCAGATATTCTCCTGCGGAAGGATAGTCTCAAACGAATACACACGAAAGATCACGGTGATGAAATGACAAGGAAAAAAGCTCTGCTGATCTTTGCAGCAGCACTTATACTGATATGTGCGGTGCTCTGGTTCATCTCGCACAGGACTTCTCTTCGCTTTAATGACTGGACGGTGCTTGGCAGCTCTGCCGAGGAAATAAAAGCAAAGTACGGCAGCTTTGACAGAGAATACGGCAGTACAAAGGGCTACTTTATCGGTGATGATGACTCCCCTGTTATGCCAAGCCATCAGCCGCAGTACTACTGGATAAAGTTCGACAATAACGGTACTGCAAAAGAGGTCTATGTACAAACACTCCCCGGAGGCTAAAATGAAGCGTTTTATCTCAGCTCTGACTGCAATTGCATACAGCGTGCTGTGCCTTCTGCCTGTATCGGCAGAGGGCTTGTCCTCCTATGACCCGAGGGGTACGGATATGGTTTCCTCAGCGAGATCTCAGGGCAAAAGCGGAGCCTGCTGGGCTTTTGCTGCTGTTGCCTGCATTGAGCAGGAGCTTATCACAAAGGGCGAGGAAAACGCAAGCGTTGACCTTTCCGAAGCGGCACTTATTGCGGCATCAGGCGGAGAGGAGCCGTTCTCTCAGGCAGGCAGTGCCGCACAGGCAGAGCTTACCCTCGCTGCAGGAAAGGGCTTGTGCTTTGAGCAGTTCGAGCCGTTTATAGGCTCAAAGCCCGAAGCGGCTGTAGTCTCTGACGAGAAAGCCGAGGTAATGGAATACAGCCTTTCAAGGGCTTATGAGATCGACAAGACAGATATAAAGCTTGCGGTCAAAAAGCACGGAGCTGTTTATCTGAGCCAGTATTACAACAAAAAATACATATCCGATGACGGCGAAAGCTATTACTGTCCGACGGCTTTTTCAGTCAACCATGCCGCAGCAATTGTCGGCTGGGACGACAGCTACCCTAAGGAGAGCTTCCCTACCGCCCCCGAAAATGACGGTGCATGGCTTATAAAGGGCTCGTGGGGGACAAGCGTTTCATCAGACGGTTATTACTACATATCCTACGAGGACAAAAGCATTTCGGGCTTTACAGTTTTCGAGACAGATGAAGCTCACAGCAAAACCTACGCCCTTGCGGACAGCCTTCCTGCGGTAAATATCTCGGCAGGGAGCAAGGTATCGGGAGCGAGCGTTTTTACGTCTGAAAATGACGAAATGCTGAGCTCTGTCGGCTTTATGTCTATGAGCTCCGAGCCTGCGCAGTACACGCTGAGCGTTTACACCGACCTTGAAAACGGCACTCCCGAGGGCAGGCTTATGGCAAGTGCTTCGGGAAAGATAAGTGCAAAGGGCTTTTACTCGGCAGAGCTTGACAAGGCCGTAAGGCTTACAAAGGGCGAGCGTTTCTCGGTTGTGCTGACGCTTTCAGGCAGCAAGCCCTCGATAGCAGCTATGAGGGGCAGGCAGACAGCTTCGGGGATAGCCTTTGCAAAGGCATCAGGAGGCTGGGAGGATCTGTCGCAGAGCAGTCTCGGAGCTTATGCACCATACATTTTCGCCTACGCAGACGAGAACAAAGCCGCCCTGAAAGATGAGCTCAGAGCCGAAATAAACAGGCTGTTTGACAGCAGCTCCTGTCAGCGTGAGATAGTGTACGCCTTGCAGAAGTTCGGCAGAAAAAGCTCAGCCGCAGAGCTGAAAAATGCACTTCTTCTGCTGCGTTCTGCCGAGAGAGAACAGGACGAGGCTCTCATTATCGGGAGCACAGCCGAGTGGGAAAGCTTCTGCGAGCGTGTCGCAGAGGGCGAGGATTATTCGGGGCAGATAGTTACGCTCTCTGCCGACCTTGATTTTGGCGGCGAAACAATAAGCCCTGTCGGCGATGACGGGAACGGCTTTGCAGGAGTTTTTGACGGAAACGGTCATATAATAAAAAATGCCGTCATCGACAGCGGTGACAGCGAATATTCGGGGCTGTTTTCAATCCTTACGATCAGCGGTGCCGACTACGAGGACGCCCTCGCAGGGCAGGCAAAGGGAGCAATGCTCTCCGACTGTATCGCAGATATTGGCGGCAGGCTCTCAAAAAGCAGCATTACCGAGCGTATACTGCCGACCTCTGATAAAAAGGCAGCCCTTTCAACAGGCATTTTCGAGAGCCGTGAGGACACCCTCACCGAGAAAAGAAAGGTCACAGAGCACGCCTACGGAGTTGAGTATGTGGGCTCGCAGCAGTTCGGGGAGCTCATTTTCAGAGAGATACACTGCGGCATTATGGAGATCATCACTCCGCAGATGATAAACGCAGTTCTTGACGGATTGAATATATAAAAAAAGACCGCCCTTTAGGACGGTCTTAATTACTTGTATAAAGTCTGAATTACTTCAGCTCTACTGTAGCGCCTGCAGCCTCGAGCTTAGCCTTGATCTCCTCAGCCTCTGCCTTAGCAACTGCCTCCTTGATAGCCTTAGGAGCAGCCTCAACGAGCTCCTTGGACTCCTTAAGACCGAGACCTGTGATCTCCTTAACAGCCTTGATAACAGGCATCTTGGAATCGCCGAAGGAAGCAAGTACTACGTCGAACTCGCTCTTCTCCTCAGCTGCTGCGCCTGCACCTGCACCTGCAGCAGGACCTGCAGCGATTGCTGCTGTTACGCCGAACTCCTCCTGGATAGCGTCTACGAGCTCGGAAAGCTCAAGTACAGAAAGAGTCTTGATATCTTCTACAAATTTTGTGATCTTCTCTGAAGCCATGATAATAATCTCCTTTATAAATTTTTAGTTGGTTTCGGGGTCTTCCCCCCTGAATTGTGCGGCCTATGCCGCCTTACTTATGCAGCTCTTATGCTGCGCCGTTTTCCTTGTCCACAACTGCCTGAAGAGTTGCAGCCAGCTTTGTAAGCGGTCCCTGAAGAGAACCAACGAGCTGTGCAAGAAGTACATCTCTCGAAGGGATCTTCGACAGTGCCTTTACGCCTGCCTCATCATAAACCTCTTCACCGATGTAGCCGTTTTTAAGGAAGAACTTCTCACCCTTGCAGTCCTCGGAGAACTTTCCGAGTATTCTTGCAGGAGCAGTCTGGTCATCATTCGAGATTGCGATAGCTGTTGTTCCCTCGAGAACATCACACATAGACTCGTAACCAGCCTCTTTGAGAGCAAATCTCAGGATAGTGTTCTTCTCAACAAAGTAGTTGACGTTAGCCTCTCTCAGCTCCTTACGAAGCTTTGTGTCCTCCTCAACAGTGATGCCCTTGTAATCAACGAGCACGCCTGCCTCAGAATTCTTGATAAGCTCAACCAGCTCCTGAACCCTTGCCTTCTTGGCGTTCAAAACCTTTTCACTTGCCATTGTCATTTCACCTCTCTTAAATTAAGATAGCAAAACGTTCCAAAAAAAGAAACCCTTTCGTCAAAGACAAAAGAGCACAAAGTTCACATATAAACCTTGCGATTCCTTCCTCGGCAGGACTTCCATACAAGCCGATGACCTTGCCACCGTTCTGCACCGCCTGCTGTCTTTAGATACGAATGCTTTAATATTATAACAGAACTGCCTTCTGCTTGTCAAGAGGCAGTTCTTGTTTAAATGTAAATTTTTTATGAAGTTGTCAGCCCTTACCTATCGCTATACTGCGGATATACTCATGTACCTTATCTGAATACTTGTCCCAGCTATCCTGTGAGGTACCAAAAGCAAAGTGATATAGCTTTGTTCCCGATACCGCAAAAACCACTCGGTAGTGCATAGGCTCTCCGTCATCGGGATCATCGTCGAACTCGATATAATTCGACCCCGTTTCAGTCAGAACGGCAGATGCTCTCGACATCAGCGATGTCGCAGCGTCGCTCACAGCGGCATACTCTCCGCCGATCATTTCCTGTTCGGTCAGTATACCGTCATAATCTATAACAGCGTGTACAAAAACGATATCATCATCTTTCAGTGAATCTGTCTGCACGTCCATTTCCGTATTCCGGATATCTGTCATAGTGCCGAATACCTGTTTTACCAGCTCTTCGCTGCCGGGCTCCATATCATTCGGCAGATCTATCCTGAATCCTTCAAGATCATATGTCTTGTTAACCTTTTTATCCTCGTCGATCGGTATTGCCATCTCAGAGGCCGAGGCGCTGTCTTCTTTATCCGGCACGCTGCTGCTGAAATCGGCCGAACAGCCGCACGCTGAGATCATCACCATAGAAAGTGCGATCATGGTAAGTATTTTCTTCTTCATATTACCGCCTCCGATGATATTTGCTTATCCTGTGGATATGACACCTTAATATTATAACAAACCGTTCAGCTTCTGTCAAGACAGGCGGTGCCATGAATAAGTTTTGCTCTGCTGTCAATACTCCTGTTAAAGACCCGAAAGGAGACCCACAATGACAGTTACAGAAATAAAGATCAGAAAGCTTCTCGATGAGCCCAGACTCAAAGGCATAGTAAGCGTGACCTTTGATGATATGTTCGCAGTCCACGACATTAAGATAGTCAAGGGCGATGAACGTCTTTTCGTAGCCATGCCCAGCCGCCGTGATGACAGCGGCACCTACCGTGATATCGTCCACCCGATGACGAGGGATTTCCGCCATGAGCTTGAAGAGGATATTTTAGAGGCTTACCGCAAAAGCACAAGCAGCAGCTAAAAAATCAGGCAGTTCGTTTTGAACTGCCTGTATTCTTCTCTTTTACCGACCGGCTGACGTTATCGGCTCAGTACCAGCCGCCAAGATTTCCGTCATTGCCTATCTGCTTGTTTGAAAGATTTACCTTACAGAACTCTTCGGGAGAACTCTTTCCACTGTCCTTATAGATAGTATCCCAGGTACCTGTGCCTACAAAGTGTGCATTCGCATTTATATTTGCAATGTACTCACCGTTGATGTACGTTACCAGTATGCCTTTTCGATAGATCTGAAGCATACGCACAGCACCGTCTCTGTTATACACAGCAACGATACCAAAATTAGTGTTATTATCCTTCAGATACTTTTCACAGTTTTGGGAATTTGAATTGTATTTCATCGGATTTGTTTTCTTTCCTGTGTCCCATTCCTCCGAAAATGCTTTGTCAAGACCTTTGGCTATAGCTTTGTCCAGAATCTGTGACTTACCCATACTGTTCTCATTAGTTCTGTAAACTACCCAGCTTACATTAGTGAATGAGCCTACTATCTCATACTGCCTTTCACTCATGCCTTTTTTTGTTTCCAGATCAAGATAAAGTACCTTGTTAAATGCGTTGCCGGGATCAGCGGCATCAAGCATCAGGTGGTCTATTAATGAGTTTTCTATTGAAGTTTTGATAGTTTTTGCATCAGCTATTGCAGCTTTGATCTTTGCTTTTTGTACATAATTATAAATTGTTGGAATAATTATACAAGCAAGTATTCCAATTATTGCTATAACTATAACCAATTCGACCAGCGTAAAACCCTTTTTATTTTTCATATTATCATCCCCTTCATCGTTACTTTCCCTCTGCTAATTCTGAAAAATAAATATTTCTTTATCATATTATAGCACAATAGCTTATAGCGGTCAAGAATTGTTAATTAAATTTGGCAAAATATACTAATTTAACCTTTTGGTTTAGGCAACTTAACGAAATCATAAGTTGAATGATTTTATTAATTAACGTCTGAAATCAAAAAATGAGTCTCATGCTATAACAGAGAAACAAAAAGAGCCCCGCAATTGCGGAGCTCTTCGGTTTACAAAGCCTGTCTGCCAAAGGCGTATCAGCCCATTACTACCTCTACCTCGTGCTCTGTGCCTGCATCAAATACAGGGAGAACATTTCCGTTTACCTTAACGCCGTCGCAAACGACACTCTTGATGCCCTTTGAAACGTGGTCAGGGTTCTTGATAGTGATGTTATAGGTGTTTCCTCTGAACATTCTTCTCAGCTTGAAGCCGTCCCATGCCTCAGGGATAGAAGGATCGATCTTCAGACCATTGTAGTCAGGAATACAGCCGAGTATGTACTGGGATATAGC
>ONLC01000164.1 GCA_900318545.1 uncultured Eubacteriales bacterium | reverse complement strand
CCGAGGAACACGCCGAGGGCTGATTCCGCACTTTTTTAAGTTTATCGACAGACTGGCCGCACTTTAAGGGTGCGGTATTTTTATTGCAATTTACATAATAGTTTTTTGAAAAAAACGGATTTTACTAAGATAATCACATAATAAGATTATTTTTTTGCTACATAAATTAGCTTTTTGATATAATTATATTAATTTCTATGATAATATTATACCAACGGCTAAGGAAGCCGAATCGAAAAAAAACAGGCTGAGGAAGCCTGTAGAATTACGGAGGAATTTTACCATGAGAAGTATGAAGAAATTATTCGTTGGAATGACCGCAGCAGCTATAGCAGCTTCATGTATGTCGATCAGTGCATTCGCAGCTACAAAGCTGACAGATGTAATCCACCCCGATGAGAATGACGAGACCATGAACAAAGCTTATTACGCTATAGGTGCACAGGGCTACTTCATGAACAATGACGGTAATTGGAAGTGGAACAACGGCGATTGGTGCACATGGAACACTGAGAACAATGACGGTACTATCACTATCGAGTATAAGATCAACAAGGTGCTTACTGACACAACTATGTCAGGCAAGGGCTCTCTTGGTGAGATGGGCGTTATGGTTTGCAATCTTGATGAGGGCTTAGCAAAGATAGGCAAGTCTGCTGAAGATCTTTATCCTCTTGCCGTTACAGTTAAAGAGGCTAAGTTCGTAGCAGAGGACGGTACTGAGACTGTATTTACCGACCTTCTTTCCATCACTGAGATGGAGCATGACCCCGAGGGCGGCATCAGATTCCATATCCGTCCTACTGACAGAATCGATGAAAATACACAAGAGGTTGTAGCCCCTGCTATCAAGGAAACTGAGGGCTGGGACGCAGAAGGCGGCTTTGAGGGAGGTACTCTTTACATGACTCTTGACTTCGGTGCTCCTGAGGCAGCAGGCGGAGATGAGAGCTCAAAGCCCGCAGATGAGTCCTCCAAGAAGGAGGACGACAGCTCCAAGAAGGCTGATGAGTCCAAGAAGGACGACAGCTCAAAGGCTGACAGCACTGCAGCTGCAAGCACAACAAAGACTACAGGCACAACAACAACTACTCCTGCAGGCGGCGGAAGCGACAACACAGCTAAGGCAGCTCAGCCTGAAACAGGTGCTGCAGAGGGTCTCATATTTGCAGGTGTTGCTCTTGCAGGTGCTGCTCTCGTAGTAACTAAGAGAAAGTAATTTGATCGGAGGTACCTACTAATGAGATCAGGTAAACGATTAGGCGCAGCTTTGGCTGCTATAATGTGTATAGCTGTTACAGCCTGCGGAAGCTCTTCCAGCAGCTCGGGAGCTAGCTCCTCGATGCCCGAGAAGAAGCTGGAGGAAAACCAGCAGGAGGTAGTTGAAAGGCTCTCTAACGACATGGTCACAAGAGACCTCAAGAACAACACTATCGAGTGGTTCTCCTTCTGGGATATAAACCCTACAGCCTCTGAGGATAAGGATATCGGTGTTGACCTGGCACTCTTCAAGACCAAGTACAACGGCGTTATCAACTACAATCAGACTACATGGGAGAAAAAGTTCGACGATCTGGCAGCACTTATCATGTCAAACAAGTCACCTGATTTCATAGGTGCAGACGATATGGATATGTTCCCGAAGGGTGCTATCAAGGCCATGATCGAACCGATCGATGACTACATTGATTTCTCGACTCCCCTTTGGGCAGATATGAAGTCGGCAGCAGACCAGTTCATGTTCCAGGGCAAGCACTATGTTGCTATCTCAAGAGTTGACCCCTGCTACATCTGGATCTACAATAAGAACACTATCGACGACTGCGGCTTTGACCAGCCTGCTGACCTCTTCCATGAGGGCAAGTGGAACTGGGATACTATGAGCGAGATGTGCGTAGAGTTCACAAACGCTGAGGAAGATAAGTTCGCTCTTGACGGCTGGTATTATGAGAATGCTCTTACCCAGTCTACAGGTCTGCCGCTTATCAGTATGACTGACGGAAAGATCACTAACAACATCGCTGATCCTAAGCTTGCAAAGGCACAGGATATGATGTATGAGCTTCAGAAGAACGGCGTTGTTTACCCGAAGCACGAGCACGAGTGGAAGGTAAGAGGCGACGTATTCGGTGAGGGTATCGGTTCGGGACTTACACTGTTCTACCCGATCGGCCTCTGGGCTATTGAGGACGCTCCGTCTGTTACAAAGCCCTACGGCGACCTCTCTGCAGGCGATGTAATGTTCGTTCCTGTTCCCTGCTCCGCAGATTCCGATGCTCAGTATGTTCCTTCGAGAATTCACGGTTTCTGCATCTGCAAGAACGCTCCTAACCCCGAAGGCGTTGCAGCTTTCCTTGACTGCACACGTTATGCCGAGACCGATGAGGCTGCAAGAAAGATAACTCTTGAGCAGTTCCAGAAGGACTACGGCTGGACAGATGAAATGATGGATATGCGTGAGGAGATCTACGCACTCGCAGCTGAGCACCCTGTATTTGAGTTCAGTCAGGGCGTTTCAAAGGATCTCGCTAGCCTTGCCGATAACGTAACCAAGGCTACTATGCACCCGGCAGAGCCAGAGACATGGAGCAGCGTGGTAGCATCAAATCAGGCAGCTATAGATTACCTCATTGACGAGGCACAGGAAGACTTAGGTTGATTTATCGGAATGAGACCTGTCGGATAATTTTACCCGTACCGGCAAGACTCTTCTTTGAATAATATCCTCCAAATAAAATTGTGAGCTATGGGCGGAGAGCGGAGGCTACTCCGCCTGTATGCTTTGACAAGAGCACGAAAGTATGGTATAATATGGTTACAAGTACAATGTATATGCCGAAAGGAGTCTGGGGCATGAGCATCAATAAAGAATTGTCTAACCGTCAATTCTTCCAGAGCGAAAATGATATTCATCATTCCCCTTATGAAAAGGAGCTCGAGTTTTACTCGGCTGTCAGAGACGGTGATCTTGATGCCGTCAACCGCACATACACTCCACTGGCAGTAGAGGGATACGGAAGAATAAGCGAGGATAACATCAGGAACATCAAATATCACCTTATAATCACAGTTGCTATGCTGGCGAGGTTCTGCATTGAGGGCGGACTCTCGTCTGAAACTGCATATACGATCAGTGATATTTATATCAATAAGATAGATGTCTGCCAGACCGAGGAAGGGCTAAGGCAGCTTCATCGTGATGTAATAATGGAATACACCAGAAGAATGAAGAGCGTTTCCGCAGGGCAGGCGTATTCAAAGCACGTTCTTACCTGCATTGACCTTGTGTATGACAACATCTACAAGGGTGTAAGAGTGGGCGAGCTTGCAGATCAGCTGGGGCTTACTCCGCAGTACCTGTCAAAGCTGTTCAAAAAGGAAGTCGGAATGAATATCTCTGACTTTATTATGGCCAAGAGGATAAACGCTGCTGAGAATATGCTCAAATTCTCTGACTACGACCCAATAGATATAGGAAACTATCTTTGCTTCAGCTCGCACAGTCACTTTATCGCCTGCTTTAAGAAGCATACGGGGCTTACTCCAAAACAGTACAGAGAAAAATACTTCAGGCTGAACTGGCGTTCCCCCGAAAAGCCTTAGTACAAAAACGTGACACGAGTATTAAATATCTGATATAAAAATTAAGACCGATAGTGTATAATTCATGTATACCAACAAGAAATACCGCAAGTGCGGAAACGTATATAATTGTGAAAGGGTATGATAGCATGAAAAAATACATCATCGGTCTTGTTTGTTTTGTAATGACAATGTCTATGGCTGCCTGCGGTGACAGCTCCTCCGAGGGTAAGAGCTCAGCAAAGGCAGCTGATGCTTCCTCGGCTGCTGCAGCTGCTGAGGAGGAGAGCAAATATGATATGCTCGCTGACTTTGAAAAGGGAGCATCGGATAAGTTTATTGCATCTGACGGCTGGTCGAACGGCTCGCCCTTTGACTGTTCATGGCACACCGAAAACATCGCCTTTGAGGACGGTCTGATGAAGCTCACGATCGACAAGACCTATGAGTACACTGCAGGCGAGTACCGTTCCAACGACTTTTACGGCTACGGACTTTATGAGGTCTGCATGAAGCCTATAAAGAATACAGGCGTTGTGTCATCGTTTTTCACCTACACAGGTCCTTCCGACGGAAACCCTTGGGACGAGATAGATATAGAGTTTCTCGGAAAGGATACCACTCAGGTACAGTTTAACTACTACACAAACGGTCAGGGCGGACACGAGTACCTTTATGATCTCGGGTTTGACGCATCGGAGGAGTTCCACGAGTACGGCTTTGAGTGGAAAGAGGACAGCATAACATGGTACGTTGACGGAGAGGCTGTATACACAGCTAACGAAAACCTCCCTGTTACACCGAGCAAGATCATGATGAACGCATGGAACGGCAAGGGCGTTGACGGCTGGATAGGAAAGTTTGATGAAACTGTTCCTCTCACCGCCGAATATAAATGGGCACGCTTTACAAAGGCTGAATAAGGAAAGTAAATGACAGAACAGCTCCCGCATGGGAGCTGTTTTTGTTGACAAGAGTTTCTCAGCGTGCTATAATACGTTTAAGGCAATACCGGAGGTGCATTATGTTTGAGATACGCAGTATGGGCTGTGCCTGCAGGCACGATAAGTCCTTCGTTTTTGACAGACCCGACGGCTATGACGGGTATCTTCTCCTGTTCGTAAAGTCAAAGGCTGAGTTCGTTCTGAACGGAAAGTCCGTTTACTTTGAGCCGAACACCTTTATTATATACGACAGAAAGACCCCTAACCTATACAAAGCCTTTGAGACCGAATATGTGAACGACTGGGTGCAGTTTGACACCAGCGAGAACCTCTCCGCTGTGACGGGTGTGCGGTTCGACTCCCCTGTTTATATCGGGGACAGCGTTGATGTGTCAGAGTATTTTAAGCTCCTTGGCGACTGCTTTTTCCGCACCAAGAATATGAAAACAGCAGGCTACCTTATAAAGGCGATGCTTACTGAGGTGTTCTCAGGCTCTGAGGACGGGGCTGAAAAGAATATAGCTCACTACAGAGAGCTTATAGGCAGGCCTCAGACAGAGGATTTATTCCTCTCCCGAGCGTGACTGGAGCGTTGAGAATATGGCTCAGGAGCTTAATATAAGCGAGTCCTATCTTCATCTGCTTTATAAAAAAGCCTTCGGTGTTACCTGCACTAAAGACGTTATTAACAGCAGGATAGAGCTTGCCGAGCGTTACCTTGCATACTCGGGAATGACGGTCGAGGAGGTAGCCTATGCCTGCGGATACAAGAACGTCGTGCATTTTTCACGGCAGTTCAAGCAGATAATAGGGCGATCCCCCAGAGAGGCTGTCGGCAGTGCGGTGTTGCCTTAATTGATTATTAATAAATAACATCTTGCAAAGAGCTGAAAGATGTGCTATAATATATGAGTATAATTATGCGGATAAAGGAGTGCTTTATAGATGATCAAGTTTCGTAACCATATCGGTACTATCGGTATCTCGACCTCATATCTGAGACAGCTCATATCTGACACTGCCGAAAGCTGCTTCGGTGTTGCGGGAATGAACGTCTACGGTGCAAAGCAGGGCGTATCCGCTGTGCTTAGAAAGAATGACCCCACTAAGGGCGTGCTGATACGTCAGGATGATGACGAGATCGTAGTTGACCTGCATATTACCGTTACCTACGGTCTGAATGTAGGTGCTATCGTGGACAGCATTATTCATAAGGTAAATTATGTGCTCACCGATCAGGCAGGCGTGAACGTAAAGTCTGTGAATGTCTATGTCGATGAGATGACTAACTGATAGTAGGAGGAAGACTGACAGTGATAAAAGGAAGTGTTCTGCGTGATGCGATCATCAGCGCAGCCAACAGTATTTCAAAACAGAAAAAATCAGTCGATGAGCTCAACGTATTCCCTGTACCGGACGGTGATACAGGAACAAATATGTCGATGACTATTAAAAACGCTCTGCCCGAGCTTAAAAACCTTGATGACAACACTGATGCAGGCGTTGTTGCAAAGGTGGCTGCCTCGGGACTTCTGAGAGGTGCAAGAGGAAACTCGGGCGTTATACTCTCGCTGATATTCAGAGGCTTTTCAAAGGGCTTCAAGGATCAGCCTGAGGTTACTGCCGAGAACCTTGTAAACGCTCTGGAGCTCGGAGTTAAGGGAGCATACAAGTCGGTAATGAAGCCGACAGAGGGTACTATCCTCACAGTTGCAAGAGAGGCCTCCGAGAAGGCAAGGGCTGTTCTGCCCTCAACCAATGACCCCGTTATCATTATGGAGGAGGTCTGCACTCAGGCTGCGGCTACTCTTGAAGAGACACCTAAGCTTCTTCCTGCACTTGCAAAGGCAGGAGTTGTAGATGCAGGCGGCAAGGGTCTGCTTATAATCTTCTGTGCTATGAGAGATGTTTTCAAGGGCGGCGCTATTGTTTCTGACGAGCCCGATGAGGAAAAGCCCAAGAAGATAACAGTTGACGATTTTGCCTCTGTAGTCGGCAGGTATGACACAGAGATCACCTATACATACTGCACCGAGATGCTCATCACCAAGAAGAAGGATGCTGCTGACTCATCAAAGCTCAGAGCTTACCTTGAAATGATCGGTGACTGCGTTGTGGTTGTCGAGGACGATGAGATAATCAAGGTACACGTTCATACGAACAATCCCGGAAAGGCTATTGAGAAGGCACTTGAATTCGGCTATATCAATCTGCCGAAGATCGAGAATATGAAGCTGCAGCACAAGGCTCAGCAGAAGGCTGTAAAGCAGGAGATCGTATCTGTAAAGCCCGAAAAGCAGTACGGCTTTGTAGCTGTGGCAGCAGGAAACGGAATTGAGGCACTTTTCAAGGACATCGGAGCTGACTGCATAGTTAAGGGCGGTCAGACCATGAACCCCTCTACCGAGGATATTCTTCAGGCTATAATGCAGTGCCCTGCCGAGACTGTATTCGTGCTTCCCAACAACAAGAATATAATCATGGCTGCCGAGCAGGCTGTAAAGCTCGCTGACAGAAAGGTCTGCGTTCTTCAGTCAAGAACTATACCTCAGGGAATGGCTGCTATGCTTGCCTTTGATCCTGATGCTGACTTCAATAAGAACAGAATTGAAATGACAGCAGCTATTGAGAGAGTATCTACAGGTCAGGTAACGTTTGCGGCAAGAAACTCCGACTATGAGGGACGCTCGATCAAGAAGGGCGAGATACTCTGCCTTGAAAACGGAAAGCTCAGCTTTGTTGAGTCTGACGTTGCAAAGGGCGCTTACAAGCTCACCAAGAAGCTTGTAAAGGGCGACAGCTCCTTTATCACCATTCTTTACGGTGCCGATGTTACAGAGTCTGCTGCACAGGCTCTGAAGGACAAGGTTTCTGCAAAGTTCTCAAACCTCGATGTGAACCTCATAAACGGCGGACAGCCCGTATATTACTACATTATCTCGGTAGAATAAAAATCAAGGCTTGCTGTGATATGCATAGCAAGCCTTTATAATAACCCCAAAATAATAAGCCCACGCTGATAATTGCGTGGACTCGATCCGCATCAGGACAAAAATTAATACTCACTTCTTATCGGCATGAAATGAGCATTAATTTTTATAGAATTATGAAAGGGATTTGGCATTTGGCAAAACCTAAAGCTATGAACTTTTTAAGCGACTTGGGGAATCGCAGAGGGAAAGAAGCGTCATTGCTTTAAGTTTTGCCAAGCACCAAACTTCTTTATTTTTATCTTACAAGCATATATTAACATGCCTGTGTGAACCGAATATGAATTTTCAGGAGCTTTTCAAAATTTTTCTGAGAAATTTTTCGTACACTGAAAAATCTTTTCGATATTGAGGAAACCGCTTAAATACGTGGTTTTCTCTCTTGACTGTATATATAATAGCACACTTATTTGAACCGAATATGAATTTTCGGGACATATTCAAAAATATTTTTTGACATAATAATATGAATTTTTCAGCCTGAAAATCAGGGCGAAAGGAGATCAATAATGTTCCAGATACTAGTAGTCGAGGACGATGCCAGCCTGAGAAGACTTATGGTGGCAGCTCTTAAACAAAACGGATACGAGGCCTTTACCGCAAATGACGGTGTGGAAGCCCTCGATGTGCTTGAAAAAACAAACATTGACCTTATAATCTCGGATATAATGATGCCGAATATGGACGGCTACGAGCTTACAAGACAGCTCAGGAAGGCAAACTTCGACCTGCCTGTTATTATGGTAACCGCAAAGGAGTCCTTTCAGGACAAGGCTAAGGGCTTTGAGGTCGGCGTTGATGACTATATGGTAAAGCCCATCGACATAAACGAGATGATACTGCGTGTGGCTGCTGTGCTAAGGCGGTCGAAAATGGCGTCTGAGCACTCTCTGACGGTTGGCAGCTGCGTGCTCGATTATGACGCTATGAGCGTAAAGACAGGGTCAGGTCCTGCTGAAACTATCCCTAAAATGGAGTTTAAGCTATTGTTCAAGCTTCTTTCCTACCCGAACAAGATCTTTACACGCAGACAGCTCCTTGATGAGCTCTGGGGAATGGAAAAAGAGGTTGACGAGCGTACAGTTGACGTTCATGTAAAAAGGCTCAGAGAACGCTACGGTGATAACGGTGACTTTGACATCGTGACAGTAAGAGGTCTGGGCTACAAGGCGGTAAAAAAATAAACAGGCGAGGTGAGCACAATGACTAAGATGCTGAAAAAGGGCGAGAAGCTGAGAACTACTCTTCAGTTCAAGCTTTCTGCGATATTCTTTGTCGTTATGCTCATTTCGGGAAGCATCTCCCTTACAGCTGTAGGGCTTATCTGCCTGCCTATAATGAAGGACAACTCCGAGCAGCAGCTGCTTGAAATGTCCATTGCTATTGATACTATTTCAGAGCACACAAGCTTCACCACCGAAGAGATAGTGCAGGTCACGGGCAACTCTGCCTATGATGTGCAGATCCTTCACAAAGGAGACCCTCTGATCCTTGACAATCAGAAGCTCCTGAACAAAAAGGGCTATGTTATCAGCTCCTCGGGCGTGATACCTAAATCAGACATGGTAAAAAAGGTCGGCAGCGACTACATATATATATCCACATTTTCAAGCGAGAGCGCCTACTGGATCATAAATCTGGTAGTTATACTCTCCCTTGCAGTAAGCATAATCATCGGTACAGTCATCACTACCTTTGTCGGAAGAACGATCTTCCAGCCTGTGAGAGAGCTAAGCCGAGCCGCCTCAGAGGTCGCAAAGGGAAACTTCAAGGTCAGGGTGCGTGTGCCCTCAGACCCTGAATATGCAGCTCTTGCAAAGAACTTCAACCGAATGGCTGAACAGCTCTCGGGCATAGAGACACTGAGAGGCGACTTTATCTCCAGCGTATCGCACGAGTTCAAAACTCCGCTGGCATCAATTCAGGGCTTTGCAAAGCTTCTGCAGTCTGATGACCTGTCCGAGGCTGACAAGCAGGAGTACATAAGCATAATCATTTCGGAGACCTCACGTCTTTCAAAGCTTTCATCGAACATTCTGAGCCTTACAAAGCTTGAAAATCAGAAAACTGTCGGTGTAAAGAGCAGGTTCTCACTTGATGAACAGATAAGAAATATTATCCTTGTACTGGAGCCCGAGTGGTCGAAGAAGGATATTGACCTCGACATTGAGCTTGAGGACGTAATGTACATCGGAAACGAGGAGCTTATGGCTCAGATATGGCAGAACATTATAAACAACGCCATAAAGTTTACCCCTGTGGGCGGCAGGATAAGAGTTTCCCTAATGAGGACTGACAAGAGCATTGAAGCCGAGATCTGGGACAGCGGACCTCACATTGACAAGGCAGCCATCAGCAAGATTTTCGAGAAATTCTATCAGGGCGACAAATCCCGTGCCACCGAGGGAAACGGCCTCGGGCTGGCACTGGTAAAGAGAGTGCTCGAGCTTGCACAGGGCGACATCAGGGTAGAGAATGTACCCTCGGGCGGAGTAAGCTTCAAGGTATCGCTCCCCTACATAATTGAAGATATGATGTAAGACTGATCCCCTCTGAAAATCAGAGGGGATTTCAGCTTGTTGCAAAAGTCCTTTTAAAAGGGGCCTGGGGCGTAGCCCCAGTGGGGCAAAGGGGCGAAGCCCCCTCCTCCTTAACCCAGCCGAGGCTGTCTGTACGAATGTACAGACCTGACGAGGCTAAGCTCCGCACTATTTAGGGTTTATCGACAGACAGTAATCCCCTCTGAAAATCAGAGGGGATTTATTATCCGTACATTCTTATTACTTTTTCGGATATTTCAAGCTTTGTACATCGCATATCCATAGCTTCCTTCTCTATGTAGCGGTGAGCCTGCTGCTCAGTGAAGCCAAGGTAGGTCATCAGTGCCAGCTTTGCACGGTTTATAACT
>ONLC01000078.1 GCA_900318545.1 uncultured Eubacteriales bacterium | reverse complement strand
GCGCAGCATACTGCGGAGCTCGCTCAATGGTGACAATGAAGCAGGTGGGACTAAATGTTGCGTCCGACCCTCTCATGAGCCTTGCCTATATCGGCGTAAAGGGCGGCATGGTAATACTTGTTGCCGACGACCCGGGCCCCATTTCCTCTCAGACCGAGCAGGACACCCGTACCTTTGCCTCGTATTCAAAGCTCCCCTGCTTTGACCCCTCCTCAGTTCAGGAGGCATATGACATGATTCAGGACGCTTTTGAGTATTCGGAGAAATACAAGACTCCCGTGCTCTTCCGTCCTACAACGAGAGTCTGTCACGGCTACGCTTCCATTGAGGTCAAGGACGAGAGCGAGTGCATAAAAAATCAGCCCGAGGGATTTGTTCGTGACCCGTCGAAATGGGTCATATTCCCAAGGCTTTCCTATGCGGCACATATGCACATCGAAGAGCGCAACAAGGAGCTTTCCGACGTATTCTCCGACAGCGGACTGAACAAGGTCTGTCCTGCAAAGGGCGGCAAGAAGGGCATAGCTACCCACGGCATCAGCTATACTTATGTCAGTGAAGCGCTGGAGGGCAAGGAGAAGGTCAGCGTTTTCAAGGTGGGTACACCTTTCCCGTTCCCCGAGAAGGCTGCGGTGGAATTCCTTACAGGACTTGATGAGGTGCTTTGCATCGAGGAACTTGATCCGATCATCGAAAGGGAACTGACCTATGTCTGCGGAAAATACGGGCTTTCCACCAAGATATACGGTAAGCTGACAGGTAATGTCAAGACAGCAGGCGAGAATACCTGCGCTTCGGTTGCGGAAAATATCGCTGATTTCATGGGCTGGGAAAAGCCTGCAAAAACAGCGGCAGACGATGTTCCGCCCCTGCCTGTAAGACCTCCTGTGCTTTGCGCAGGCTGTCCTCACCGTGCATCTTTCTATGCGGTAAAGCAGGCAATGAAGGGCAAAAAGAGCGTGTTCTGCGGAGATATAGGCTGCTATACCCTCGGAAATGCTATGCCCCTTGATATGGTAGATACCTGCCTTTGCATGGGTGCAGGACTGAACATAGCTCAGGGTATCGGCAGGATAGAGCCCGACACAAGCTGCTTTGCCTTTGTGGGCGACTCAACCTTTTTTGCATCGGCTATTACAGGTGCTGTAAATGCGGTCTACAATCAGGCTGATATGACTATCTGCATACTGGATAACTCCACCACTGCTATGACAGGTCATCAGCCGCACCCGGGTACAGGCCGCACTATGATGGGAGAGATAGTCGAGAAGGTAGATATTGAGGCAGTGCTTCGTGGCATAGGGATAGAAACTGTCGAGACAGTTGACCCTCTGAAGCTTGATGATACAGTCGAAACTGTAAAGCGTACCGCTGAGAAAAAGGGCGTCAAGGCGATAATTTTCCGTTCGCCCTGTGCAGTTATCATCAAGCCCGATAAGCCTGCCCTCATCGACCCCGACAAGTGCAGAAACTGCAAAAAGTGCATAAACGACCTCGGCTGCCCGGGGCTTGTGCTCAAAGACGGCAGGGTCGCTATAGAAAATGCACTCTGTACGGGCTGCGGACTTTGCTCTCAGGTATGCCCGTTTGATGCGATCGGAGGTGCTCACAATGCAGACTAATATAATCATTTGTGGTGTAGGCGGTCAGGGAATAGTGCTGGCTTCAAAGCTTATTGCCGCAGCTTCAATGGCTAAGGGACTCCACGTTATGAGTGCGGAAACTATCGGTATGGCTCAGAAGGGCGGAAGTGTATTCAGCTTTCTGCGTGTCGGCGATGAGGCTGAATGCCCGATGTTTGCCGAGGGCTCGGCAGACCTGCTTATCGGCTTTGAGCCTGCCGAGGCTGTGCGTATGCTCCCCTACCTTAAAAAGGGAGGAAAGGCAGTTGTGAATACTCACCCGATAATGCCTGTAACGGCATCTCTTAAAGGCACAAACTACACAGGAGAGGAAATGCTCGCCTACCTAAAAGAGAATGTAGATGAACTCACAACAATTGACGCTGACGCTCTCTGCAGAGAGATGGGCTCGCCGAAGGTACTCAATATGATAATGCTGGGCGAGGCAGTAAGAAGCGGCGCTCTCCCCCTCGGCATTGACGAGATAGATCAGGCTATGAGGGCGACTGTAAAGCCCCAGTTTGCTGAGCTGAACTCAAAGGCTCTTAAAGGAAATCATTAATTGTACAAATATATGTACACTTGAAAGGACTGATACTTATGCAGATCACAGAAAAACAGCTTGCACAGGTCAATGACAGGATAAAGGCTCTTGTCAGTGCAGGAAGCTTCTACGGCAAAAAGCTCAAAGAGGCAGGCATTACCGAGGTAAAGACCTATGAGGACTTCTTAAAGCTCCCCTTCTCCGAGAAGAAGGACCTGAGAGATGCTTATCCGCTTGGTCTTATGACCGCCCCCGAGGAGGAGATAGTGCGTATACACTCATCATCGGGAACTACAGGCAAGCCTGTTATAATCCCTTACACCGCCAAGGACGTTGACGACTGGGGAGAAATGTTCAGACGCTGCTACGAAATGGCAGGCATTACAAACAAGGACAGGATACACATCACCCCGGGATACGGTCTGTGGACTGCGGGTATCGGCTTCCAGAACGGCTGCGAGAAGCTCGGTGCTATGGCTATCCCTATGGGACCGGGAAACACCGAAAAGCAGCTTGAGATGATGCAGTCAATGAAGAGCACTGTGCTCTGCTCTACATCGTCTTATGCTCTGCTTCTTGCCGAGGAGATCGAAAAGCGTGGTATAAAAGATAAGATACACCTCAAAAAGGGTGTTATAGGCTCTGAGCGCTGGTCTGAAAAGATGCGCAAGAACATTGCCGAAAAGCTCGGGATAGAGCTTTATGACATTTACGGTCTGACCGAGATATACGGACCCGGAATAGGCATCAACTGCAAGCACAACACAGGTATGCACTACTGGGATGATTACATCTATATAGAGGTCATCGACCCCAAGACAGGTGAGCCTGTACCCGACGGTGAGCAGGGCGAGATCGTTATAACAACTCTCGTTAAGGAGGGTGCTCCGCTCATCAGATACAGAACGCATGACCTCTCACGCATTATCCCAGGAGAGTGCCCCTGCGGAAGCTGTTTCCCGAGGATAGGCACTATCATGGGCAGAACCGATGATATGATGAAGATCAAGGGCGTAAATGTATTCCCGAGCCAGATCGAAGAGATACTCGGAAAGTTCACCGAAATATCCAGCGAGTATCAGATCAGGATATCTCACCTTGAGGGCAAGGACACAATGCGTATCTACGTTGAGTCCACGGGAGATGTTGACTTTGCAAACCTTGCAAAACGCATTACCGAAAAGGTAAAGAGCGGTATCGGCTTTACACCTATAGTTAAGGTAGTTGAGGTAGGAGTCCTGCCGAGAAGCATGAAGAAGACCGCAAGAGTCATCGACGAAAGATACGATGATAAATAAGCAGGCAGGGAAAACCCTGCACCGCCACGCGTCGTGCCTTTGTTTAGGATTTTTCACTCCTTGAACGCGGAGCAAGACTGTGCAGGCTATAGCTAAATAATACTAAAATGATTATAGCAAAAAACGCAGGCCGTTATGGTCTGCGTTCTTTTTATCAGGTAGTGCCTGTAGTTTTCAGAAGCCACAGAGAGCATATCCTGCACTCCTTGATCGGCTTATCAAGTATCAGGTCCAGTGCCGCCTTATACAGTGCAAGCTGATCGTCATAGCGTGAAAATTCAGTTGCGTCCTTAAAGCGGTCTGTCTTGTAGTCAACAAGCACGTAGCCGTCATCTTCTTCAAACACGCAGTCTGCAATACCCTGTATCATTGTGCCCTCTGTCAGGTATTTCCTGTACCTGTCTCCCAGCCCGAGGTCATCGTATGACACAAGGAACTTGAACTCTCTTAGCACATTCTTCGAGGACATTATCCTCTTTCCTATATCAGACTTGAAAAATGCTTCAACTGCATCTACATACACTCCCGAGGCTTCCTTCTTTGTAAAGTAGCCCTCCCTCACAAGGCGGTCGAGCTCGTTTTTAACGCTCTTTGCTGCGTCCTCATAGCTTGCAAGCTCCATAAACCTATGCGTGAAGGTTCCCTTCTCTGCCGCCGAGAGCTTTTCAAGCGTTTCATCAAGCCTCATAAGGTTCGGGAAGAATACGCTGTGCTCCTCTTCCTCCTCGCCCTTTTCAGCATTGATAACGGATACTATCTCGGTAACTGTCATTTTGGCAGGCATTCTGTCCTTGTCATCTACGTTAAGAGACTCACTGAATTTCTCCTTTTCCCTGAGCTTTTTGAGAAGAGCCATATCCACAGCTGCCGAGGAAGCAGAGTCGCCTTCAGCCTTCTCAGGGCTGTCGGTCGCTGCGGTACGGTCAAAGAAGATAAGGTCGGGATCAGGTCTTGCTGATTTCGGGATACCGAGATCGTCAGTGCCGAGGAATCCGCATATCTGCGTTGTATCCTGTGCTCTCATAAGTGCCATTGTTACCCAGCCGAGCATAGATTTGACGCTCTGAACCTGCTCTGTAATGTCGGTCTTGTTTCTTATGCTGTCTACTATTTTAGCCTGTGCTGATACAGCCTTTTCAAAGCTCTCGTCTCTGTCATAAGAAGGTGCATAGCAGACAAATAGCTTCTCCTTAGCTCTTGTACAGCCGACATAGTAAAGCCTCATAGCCTCACTGACAGCATCGTTTTTTTCTATCTCTCTCAGATATTTATAGTAAACACTGCACTTTCTTATGCTCTGATTATCTGACAGGAACCTGAACGCACAGCCAAGCTCGTTATGAGTAAACATTGCACCTGAATTGAGCTTGAATTCCCTGTCAAGCTGTGTAAGGAACACAAACGGAAATTCCAGTCCCTTTGAAGCATGATAGGTCTTGATATATACCGAGCCCTCGCCTTCGGTTGAAACCACAGCCTTTGCAAAGGCAGATTTGTTCGAGGCTATAGAGTCAATAAACCTCAGGAAGCCTGTTACACCCTCGGGGCTGTTCTTTTCATACTCAGCCGCATACTGGGTAAGCAGCCTGAGATTAGCTCTCTTTTTATCGGCGTCAAGGAAGAGAGAGCTTATACCCATCATATTGGTTCTCTCATAAACATAGCTTATGAACCTGTCGAGCTTCATATTGTTCGCCTTGAAGCGAAGCTCGATAAGCAGTCTGCTTGCTGCAATACACTTCTCCTGAAGCTTCTTGTCATCAAGCTCCATATAGTCAGCTTTTTTATTGTCTTCGTCCTTGTTGTCAGGATTTACAGCATTAAACAGCGACCAGAAATGTGCCTTGGGCTTAGGAAGCTTTTTCTTCTCCTCATCATTAAGCTTATCAGCATCAGCTTCGGCTTCTCTTGCCTTTTCCTGAGTGCTCCTGAGTATCTTTTTGAGCTTTACTGCATCATCGGGTGTAAAGCCCAGTATAGGCGACAGCATTAAGGCAGTCATTGAAATATCATTCATCGGGTTGTCTACCACTCTGAGAATACTAAGCACAAGCGATATTTCCCTTGATTCAAGATATCCGTCAGTGTCCTTGCTGTAGGCTGTAAGTCCAACCGCTTCAAGTGCCTTTGCGGCTGCTCTTGCCTCAGCATTTGTCTGAACTAAAATACAGAAGTCCCCTGCTGTGCAGGCACGGTATGTAAACGTATCATTATCAAAGTCATATTTGCAGACCTGCTCGCCGTCATCTATCATCTTTCTGATGCATTTTGCGACCTCAAAATTCTCACGGCTGAAAAGCCACTTATCCTTAAAGCTTTTATCATTATCTATGAACATTACCTCTGTAGAGTGGGTACTGCTGTCATATCTGGCACCCTGAACAAGCTCCTGAGTGCTGTTATAGTCAACTCCTCCGCACGCTGAGGACATTATACCGTCAAAGCTGAAATTAACAAAGTCAATAATCTCCTGCCTGCTTCGGAAATTCTGATTGAGGAATATCGGCTCAAGAACCTCGCTGTTTGCAGGGTTACGGGCATCTTCAACGGTTTTTACGAACAGCTCAGGATTTGACAGACGGAACTTATATATAGCCTGCTTAACATCACCGACTATAAATACATTCTTTCCCATTATGTTCAGGTCATCCGTATCGGAAAGCACCCTGAAAACGATCTCCTGAAGATTGTTTACGTCCTGAAACTCATCAATGAAGATGACCTCATAGATATGGCTGTCTCTGATAGCTTCGGCAAGCTCGGTGCGTTTAAGCTGACCGTTTTCCATTGTAACGAGCATATCCTTTGCCATAAGCTCAGCATCCGAGAAGGTCAGACCGTTGCGCTCAAGCTTCTGCTCCATAGCAAGCTCATCTATAATATCACACAGATGCGCCAGTACCCTGAGTATCTCTCTGCTTGTCTGCATATTTGCCTTCTTTTCAGCGATATTCGGGGTGAACATATCCAGTATTTCCAAGATCATAGCTTTATAGTATTCTCTCTCAGACTTTGCCTTATCCGAGTTTTCTCTTAAGGCTGTCTGAATATCATCAGACAGAGCCTTGAATACTTTAGTATTTGTTTTCAGGGGCTTGAGCTTGATATTGCTGAATTCACCTATCATGCCTGTAATGCCGTCAGCTTTTCTGTCTTCGATGTTTTTCTCAAGCTTGGCTGTAAATGAATCGTCAGAAGCCGCAGTAACAGACAGGTCACTGTGATCGCTGTAGCTAACACCCAGAACACTGAAATTTGCTATAATTCTCAGCCTGTCAATGCCTGCTTTTATATACGGGATCAGCTTCTCGGCTTTCTTGAAATCAGCTTCAAGAAGCCTGTCAAACACCGCAGGATCATCAAAATTGTTCAGTGCATCACTGAGCCACTTATCACGGAATGCAAGTGAACGCCGGAAATAGTAAAAATCCTTTATTACTTCTCCGAGTGTCTTTTCGGTAAATGATGATGACAGCAGTCTGTAGTCATCGGGCGACTCGGTATAAAGCCTGCGCATAGCCTCTTCCTTGCAGGTGTCATAGATAAGTTCCTGTACATTTTCTTCAAGCACCTTTATGCCGCTATTGAAATCTGTAAGGTTGAGATTGCTCTTAACAAGGTCAAGGCAGAAGGAATTGATAGTTGAAATTCTTGCAAGCTGTAAAAGGTTCTGCTGCTCTAAGAGCCACTCATTGTCGGGCTCCTCTTTAAGCTTTTTGGCAAATTCCTCTGCAAGCTTTTCTCTCATCTGCGCAGCAGCCTCTTTTGTGAAGGTAACTGCAAGAAGTCTGTCAGCAGGTATCCTGTGCTTTTCATCACTGAGGAGCTGTATCATTCTCTCGATCAGAACAGCAGTCTTTCCGCTTCCTGCCGCCGCCGAGACAGCAAGCCCCTTACCGCGTTTTGTGATGGCCTGCTCCTGAAGTTTAGTCCATGGTATTTTCTTACTCATCACTTGTCTCCCTCTTCCATAAGTCTCTTTAGCTCCTTCTTCATCAGATCCTTATACTGATTATCTTTTGTATTGACAGCATCGTCTCTGTTCACAAGGCCGCAGATATCTGCAAAGTCACAGTATGTACAGGTTTCATCAAGAGGCTTTGCATCTATCTCTCCGTTTGAAAGCCTATGTCCGAACGAGGCCACCTTATTCTTGGCAAAGGTTCTCAGTGCTGTGAACTCCTTATCCGAAATAATGCTTTCGCTGTATTTCGGAGGCTCTCCCTTTTTCGCAGGCTTTGTGACCTTATGAGGTGCATAGGCATAGCCTGAACCGCTGTTATAGGCATCAAGCACATTGGTATCGAGAACTGTTCTGCCCTCAGGCTTGAAGGATTTAAGAAGGGCGTTTTCAGCCTTTGTCAAATCCGTACTGTTATTACTGCTCTGGTTTACAGGATCGGGTGATTTGCCCATGATGTAGTAAACTATTCCTGCCTGAGCCAGACTGTCCTTCTTGTCCTTGAAGGTCTCGTCTGCTTCGAGCAGTCCTGTCAGATATACAAGCATCTGCAGATTAAGACCGAGATAAAGCTTGCCGTAATCAAAGGTAGTCTGAGTACCGGTCTTATAGTCGATTATTCTGATGTAGGTCTTGTCATTTGCTTCATAGATGTCAGCTCTGTCAATATAGCCTGTAAGAACTATCTTTCTGCCGTTTCCTGCATCTATTTCAAGAAGTCCCTTTTCAGGGCTCAGCTTATATTCTATCAGTGTGGGCCTGAACTTTGAACCGCCAAGCTCATCTCTGACAAATTTTGCTGCATCGAATGCAAATTCCTTGAGCTTTTCTACTCTGTATTCAAAGTCCTCAGGCTTGCCGTAACCGCCGCCGAGCTTTCTGCTGATATAATCGTCAACACACTTATCAACAAATTCTCTGAGCTCCTCATCATTCATTTTGACTGCTGCTTTTCCATAGCCCTCCTTATCAGGGTCATGCTTCATAAGCTTTTCAA
>ONLC01000284.1 GCA_900318545.1 uncultured Eubacteriales bacterium | reverse complement strand
ACTTCCTCATTGTTGGAGTGTATATTTTCTGACATGATCTATTCCACCTTTCCAAGCATCGATCTTAATCTCACCAGCGTTTCGGACTCATCAAGGTCCACACGTTTAGTAACGGGCTTGAATACTATAGCCGAAGACGACGGCACGTAGTCTATAAGTCCCTTATCCTTGAATATATCCACGCATATATGCAGTTTGCAATAATTCATGCTGTCCCCTGACAGTTTCATGAAAAGCTTATCTATATCCGTTGTTCTGACAGCGCTGATATACTTGTATACGCTTACCAGTTCGCTGCGCTCGGGGATTATCTTCTTAACAAAATTAGCAGGAAGCTCTTCCCCTCTCATGAGTTTTTCATAGGTATCCTTAGCGGCAAAGTAGCGCTCCTGCTTGACACCGCTGAGCCTGTGATCCATGACCTTTATTGCCAGAGATTCTCTGCCGTTGAATACATTTATCTCAAGATTTACAAGCATATCTATCACATCGCCCTTGGCAAAGCACAGCATTGTCGGGTCATGCCCGAACATCAGCGCCTGCGCTTTGGCTGTGCCATAGGTGAAAGTTATCTTTGTATGCTTATTATCCGAAAGCCCGGCTATATCCGTGACCTTTGCACCAAGTATGGCAAATACAGGTTTAAGGTTGCCCTCGCCTGTGGGTTCGAGCACTTTAAGTCCCTTGACCATATCTATCGAAAGATCATCGGGCATCAGCAGTTTATCAGCTGTTATGACCTTTATAGCAGGCTTTTCAAGACCTGCTGCAAATTCATATATCTTATCCCTGAAAGCATCGAGCTTTTCTTCAAGCAGTGAAAAGCCGCCTGCGCACTCATGTCCGCCGTATTTTATCAGCAGTTCCTCGCAGTAAGTCAGACAGGTATGTATATTGAACCCTTTGACCGACCTGGCAGAACCTCTCGCCATTCCGTTTTCCTCGATAGAAATGATAATAGTGGGCTTGCTGTACTTATCGAGCACCTTTGAGGCAACTATACCTATAACGCCATGATGCCAGCCCTTGCCTGCCAGCACGAGCACCCTGTGCCACAGAACTTCGGGGTGTTCGTCTATATAAGCCTCTATCTCCTTCATGATATCAGCTTCCGCCGACCTTCTCATTGTATTGAGGGTTATCATGGTCTCAACATAGCTTTCCGCATCCTCGGGGTCTTCACTGGTCAGCGCTTTCACTGCGGTCAGCGGTGAACCAAATCTGCCCGATGCATTTATAACAGGTCCAATACGGAAACCGATATGTTCGGAGCCTATGGCTTTGCGGTCTATTTTAAGCTTATCGAGCATCATATCAAGCCCAGGTATCTCGGTGTTTGGCAGATACTGCAAACCTCTTTTCACTATAGTTCTGTTCTCACCATTAAGGGGAACTATATCAGCCACCGTGCCTATAGCGCAAATATCGGCATACTGCTCAAAAACAGCGTCATATGATCCGCCGTCAAGCGCCGCACAAAGCTTCAGCGCTACACCTGCACCGCAGAGATCCTTGAATTTTGACGGACAGTCCGTCCTGTGGGGATCGACTACAGCAAGGGCATCGGGAAGTTCCTCACCGGGCTGGTGGTGATCTGTTACAACAAGCTTTATCCCAAGTTCTTTACACTTTTTGGCTTCCTCAATGGCTGAGATGCCGTTATCTACGGTGATGATAAGCTTAACGCCTTTTTCAGCCAGTTCTTCCACCGCTTCGATATTCATGCCGTAGCCTGCTTCACGCTCGGGGATATAATACATGACGTTTGCGCCCATGCTTTCAAGATAATTAAAAAGTATGGTGGTGGAGGTGATGCCGTCGCAGTCATAGTCGCCGTAGATACAAATTAGATCGTAGCTGTCGATAGCCTGTTCGATGTGTTCGACTGCCTTATCCATATCGATAAGTGCAGACGGTCCTTCAAGCTCGGTATCTGTGAAAAAATCAACTATACTGTCAAGATCGTTATAGCCTCTGGCTGAAAGCACCTCGAGAGTCAGCCTGTTAAGGTCGGTCCTGCTCTGAAATTCTGCAACTTTCGCCTCGTCACAACGTTCGATCTTCCACTTAAACATCAGATAACCTCCACAACTACATTAAACGAAATAAATTTCCATCATCCAAGATCTCGGATGCAGAAATTTAAATGCAATTCGATTAAATTTTCTTTATATTATAACATATCAAAAGTTATATTTCAAGTCACATATTGTTAATATGTTGGTTATTACAACAAACGATATAAA
>ONLC01000016.1 GCA_900318545.1 uncultured Eubacteriales bacterium | reverse complement strand
GCACAGGACTATATGAAGCAGATAGGCGAAGCCTATGATCTGCCGATGATCTCTTACTGCGATGCACTCCGCTTCCTGTTTGAGAATAACAGAATGACGTGGGAGGAGTTCTCCGATGACCAGTCTCACCCGAATGTTGAGGGCCACGCTCTGGTGGCTTCGATGATAAACTACTACTTCGATACTGTTGTAGACGCCGAGGACAAGGGCGAACTTATGATACCCTTCGAGCCTGTATTTGCACCCCGTGAGGTAGATGCAGGAATGTATGAGAATGACAGCCTTACCCCGACCTCTCTCGGAAGCTGGGTGGAGGGCTCAAAGATAGCAAGCTTCACAAACGGCTGGAAGCACGAATCCGACGCAGGAAACGAGCCTATAGTGTTTGAGTTTACTGACAAGAAGTTCCTCTACATGATTTACCGTGAGGTAAACAAGGGCAACTACGGAAAGATACACGTAAAGGTCACTGCGGACGGGGAACCCTACAATGAGGTCGATATAGACCCCATCAGTCCGACAGGCTGGGGAAATGCTCAGGTGGTGAATATAGCTATGAAGCCGACACCCGTGAAATATACGGTCGAGATCTCTATGGCAGAGGGCGATGAGGAGACGTATTCTGAGATTCTGGGCTTCGGGTATACGGAGTGATCTGCCTCTCCGCCCGCAAACGTATCTCCGTGACGGTCTATTGTTTACCGTGGCACCTGCGTGACCTGTTGGGGAAAACCTTTCTGAAGAAAGGTTATTCCCCAGACCCCTTTCCAAAGACTTTTAACTCTTTTTGGTCAGGGGGAGCTGTTCTGCTGAGAACAGCTGAATGTCGGTATTTTGCTTTCTTACATAGAAAGCTCCCCCTGGCCAAAAAGGAATTAGAAGTTTTAGTGAGGGGGTACGGGGGATGACCCTTTTTCAAAAGGGTCTCCCCCGATAAGTTACGCAGGTACTATGATAAGCAGCAGTTCATCACGGAGATACATCTGTGGGTGGAGGGCAAATCAATCGTTTTCGTGGGAAAATGGCACTTCTGAGGGCGTTTTTGCCCTTGGGAGTGCTTTTGTTATGTGCAAAATGTATATTCTGTTCGGGCTGATTTGTGCAAAAGGGTAAAATTTCGGACTATTTCCCGGTAATTCTTGACTTGTATTTTATAATTGTGTTATAATATTGTTAATGATGTTCGGCGGACATTTTGCGCTCTGAAACGTTTACGTCAGAAGACAGAAACCATATTTGTGTCCGCATTTGTGCCAAAAAATCGGGAACGGAGGTTTGTTATGGAAAAACAGATTGACTACGGCAGTTACAAATCCTATAAAGAAACTGTCTCTACCCTGACAGGTAACCTGAAGGAGCTGCTGTCACTCAGTGAGGAGATATCGCTCGTCAATACGGCTGAGTCTATCAAGGAGACACTTGAGAAAACTGCTGAGGAGCACTTTGAGGTTGCTATCGTCGGTGAGTTTAAAAGAGGCAAGAGTACTCTTATTAATGCTATGCTCGGTCAGGAGGTGCTTCCTGCCGATGTTCTGCCTGCGACTGCTACGCTTAACCGTGTGACCTACAGCGAAGAGCCCTATGTGCAGGTAGAGTACAAGAACGGCAACAGCGAGAGAGTTGATATAAATAAGCTTGAGGACTATGTAACAAAGCTTACTGCGGAGTCGGAGGAGAGAGCCGAGACCGTAAAGGAGGCTACGGTTTACTACGATACTGAGTTCTGCAAGAACAATGTTGATATTATCGATACTCCCGGTCTTAACGATGATGAGCAGATGACAAGCGTAACTCTGTCTATACTGCCGAAGATAGATGCGGCTGTTTTCGTTATCAGTGCGAACTCGCCTTTTTCGCAGTTTGAGAAGGAGTTCCTTGAGAAGAAGATGCTGACCTCCGATGTGGGAAGAATTATCTTCGTTGTAAACTGCTTCGGTACTTTCTCGCAGGCTGACGAGAACAAGATCGTTGAGACTGTAAGAGCAAGGATCGGCAAGTACGTTATGGAGAAAGCCAAGAAGGTCATGGGCGAGGACTCCAGAGAGTTTGCCGTTTACAAGAGAAAGATAGGCACTCCGAGAGTTATCGGTGTGTATGCTAAGCAGGCACTGACGGCTAAAACTCAGGGCGATAAGGAGATGCTTGAGAAGTCGAACTTCCCTGAGTTCGAGAATGCCCTCGAAACAATGCTTACTAAAGAGCGAGGCGTAATTGCCCTCCAGATACTTGCAAATAAGATAACAAACTCAGGCACCGAGATACTGCGTTCTGTTGTTATGCAGGAAAATGCCCTCATGATGGCGAACGATGAGTTTATGGAAAAGTACGATCAGGCTATCAAGGAGATAGACGAGATCAGAAATAAGAAGCGTCAGGAATTTGTAAAGATCAATGACGCTGCGAATAACGTCTTCAATGATTTACAGCCTGTACTTGACAGCTACTGGACTAACATTGAGCAGACCGCTATGGACGTTATTGATAACTTCCAGATGTCCTCCGAGGACTTCAAGAAGGATCAGCTGAAGCTCATTACCGCAAAGCTTACCGAGAAGATCAAGGAGAGCATTGAGGCAAGGGCTCAGATAATCTGTGAGCAGATACAGAACAGCATTAACGTTGCTGTAAGCTGTGAGGCTGAAAGACTTCAGGAATTTGAAGATGAGTTCTTCGAGTCCGTTGCAAGGATACAGCAGATGTTCACTATTTCCGACAGAGTGGCTTCAAAGGGCGGCACTATGGATAAGATAATTGGTGTGGCTATAGGCTCCTACGGCGTGGGAGGATTGTTCCTCGGCTTCCGTGAGTCGGGCATAAAGGGAGCGCTCCTTGGCGGAGCTACGGGCTTTGCAGGCTTCTATGCTACATATTATACTGCGTTCTTCTTTGCAGGCTTCCTAGGTATTACCGCAACTATGCCTGTAACGCTGTTTCTTATGGCTGTGGCAGGTATTGCAGGTACGTTCACCTCGAACTTTGCTATAGATAAGATACTTGTTAAGGAGAAGATCGACAAGTATAAGTCAAACTACAAGACTCAGGTGAGAAAGCAGTTCCACGAGATGAGACTGAACAACGACTTCACCGAGACAGTCCGCCGTCAGGTATTCTCCGCATTTGAAGGCCTGAAGGGCAAAATTGAAAACGAAACAGAGATCATCCTGCGTGACACTCAGGAGACTCTTGATAATCTTAATGACCTCAAGACAGAGAAGAGCAATATCTCGCAGAAGGAAATGGAGAGACTCCATGACATCGCTGAGACTGCAAGCAATATCGTTCAGGACGCTTACGCAGTAAGAAGAGTTCTGACCGAGGCTATGGAGAGCTGATAGAGGTCAGCATAAGGGGTATTATGCCCCTGCACATTATCAAGTTTCTAAGGAGGACACGCAATGAGTGAAATATCATTGGCAAATGAAAACCCCCTTCTTCAGATAGACACAAGCTTTCGTACATACCTCAATGCGTATACGAGAAGCTATCAGAGCCATATAGTTGACGGAGCTCTGGACTACGCCTTTGAGTCGGACTTTGCCGTAAGGCAGAAGATACTCGGACTTACAGGTGCGGGAAAGCTTTTCAAAGCGGCAGGCGGTCAGGACGTTTCGGCAGAGGCTAAGGTTCTGTTTATGAAATGCAATCAGGTGGGACCGCTTAAATATCCTGAGATATATGACATTGTGAAAAAGTGCAGTGAAAGGCTGGAGTTCGCTCTGCCTATCGTGTTTATCAGAGAAGACCTTGACAGGGCACTGATCTACTCTATCGCAAGTGATATGATAGACCCGTGTATTGTTATTACTAAAAAGCTGGTGGAAACAAAGAGCACCGACGAGCTTACCTTTCTTATCGGAAGCGAGTGCGGAAGGCTTATGAATAACCACTGCGTATATAATATGGCGTTTACCTATCTGAACTTCAATAAGCAGGTTTACAGACCTGCTGAGAGGTCCTATAACCAGACCGTGAGCAAGCAGCTTTATGCCGCACTCGTTCAGTGGGTGAGCTATGCTGACATCACAGCAGACAGAGCAGGTATGATCTGTCTTGATAAGCCGGGACGGTTTATTGAGATCATGTGCTCGGTATATGCTGATGAGTATGTGGACTTTTACGGCAGGTCGCAGAAGGGGCTTGACTCCTTTATGCTGCAGCAGAGGGCGGAGAGCGTTCATACCGTTGCTTCAAGAAGCCTGTCTACAGACCGCAGCCTGAGTGAGCTTGAAAGAAGGATACTTGCATCAAACGAGTTCCTGCACTGCTCCACTCTTTATGAGTGGAGGCGTGACCTTGACGGCTCGCAGGAGCACCTCGTTTCGGGTCAGATATGCGATGTCCGCAGCAGCGTAATACTGGGAAACGGAGGGTCGCTTGATGGATAATTTGAGCAGCAGGAACGTTTCCGAAGATATAGCCGCTATCCGCGAGAAAATGAAAGCACTCTATGAAGATCCGAAGATTGCAGAAATGCTCGGAGCTGACTTCATAGGGGAGCTCAGAGAGTGGGATGCGGTAGTTGAGAAAAAATGCGAGGAGCCCTTTACCCTCGTCATCTTAGGTGAGTTCAAGAGGGGCAAGAGCACAATAATCAATGCTCTGCTGGGAAAGGAGCTTGCACCTATAAATGTTACGCCCGAGACCTACACTATCAATGAGATCTCATTCGGCAACATTCAGACGGTAGAGGCTATACTCGAAAACGGCACAAGAGTGCCGCTGACTCTCGAGGATATCACAAGAGAGCAGCTTGAACGCAGAATGAAGCTTTTCCCGAGCCCGATAAGCTATGTTCAGATAAAGGATAATTCTCCGATACTTAAAGAGCTGAGGATAGTTGACACCCCGGGTCTTTCCGATCTGGAGTCGCTTGACAAGCAGGTAATGGACTACATCGTGAATGCAGACGCTATTATGTTTGCGGCATCGTGCCTGCTGCCGTTTTCGGAGACTGAGCAGATATTCTTAGCCAGCCATGTAAGACCGCAGAGATTCGGTATGCTCTACATTCTGGTAAATATGATAGATGCTATGAATACTCAGAGAGATGTTGAGAAGATACTCAGACGCATCAGAAATATCTCCGAGAGGATAGTGCCGAATGCTATAGTTTACGGAATAAGTGCAAGAGATGAGCTGGGCCGCAAGACCGACAAGGAAAGACCGGTAGACAAGGGCACAAGAGAGTTCTATGAAACGCAGTTCTTCCAGTTTGAGCTGTCGCTGCAGCGTGACATCATTATGCAGAAGGACGTTATCAGAAACAGGCGAGTGTTCACAATGCTCGACCAGATGTGCTCGGAGACTGCGGCTAAGCTCAATATCATCAGTGAGATGGCAGAGCTTGACAAGGCTAAGCTCGAGGAACGCAGCCGTGATTTTGAGGAGCAGTGCAAGCAGCTTGAAGCAGCTCTCAATGAGAAGAAGCCGCAGCTGCACCTCTCTATTCTTGAAATGCAGCAGGAAGCTGAAAAGTGGATGTATGAGTTCTTCTCAAAGCTGAGAGCAAGTATCCTCGAATGCAGAGGTCAGGACGAAGAGGGCAATGACATATTCAGCCCCGATGATATTGAGAAGTTCTTCTACTCGTTCCTTATGGAAAAGGTAGGAGAGGCATACAGGACTTGTATAGAGACACACAGAGACAGAGTGGCGGAGCTTGTCGAGAAGATGAGCCGTGAGCTTGCAGCTGCACTCGGAATTGAAGATCTGTCGGCAGTGTCGAAGGCACCGTCGGTTGAGAGGATCATGATGTCGCTCAATAAGAATGTTACAAGGTCTGTAATGGGTGTGAAGCTGTTCGCAACAAGTGAGGCTTTCCCGCCCGAGACTATGTCGGTGTTCAGTGTTATCCTCAAAAAGAAGAAGCAGACCGATGTTATAGATATAGCTCTTGAAAACTATGATGACATCAGAAATAATATCGTGAAGGACATCAAGAACGTTTATGCCGATCTTGAGACCAAGGCAGCCGCAAGGCTGGATGGCTTGTATCTCTATCAGGTGGAGATGGGCAGAGAGGCACTCTCTCAGGCACAGCACATGATGGACGATCACGACAATACCGAGATACGTCAGACCCTGAGCGATGCAAAGGCTCTGCTCGAAGAGCCGAGAGCTATCATCAAGGAAAACTACGATGCTCTGACGGATTCGGAGAACACAGATACGTTTTAACATCTGAGACCGCACCGAGTGGTGTGGTCTCTGTTTGTTGCAAAAGTGCGCCCTAAAAGCGCGGTGCAGGGTTTTCCCTGCCGCACCGGAGAGCTGATTTATGCACAATTCAGGGCTTATCAACAGACTGAGCACATCAAGGGGTGTGATCTATTGTGTAAATTCTTAATAAATAATAGTTATAAGATTTATTTTTTTCGGGGTAACGTTTACAGTGCTTGACAATTCTGAGATTTATGTTATTATCTTATTATAAGGTTTAACGGATATTAATCTGGATATTCGGAGGTAATGTTAATGAAAAACAAGATCAAAAGAGCTTCTGCTCTCTGTGCAGCCTTGATGATGACTGCTGCTGTGGGCTGCGGAAGCACAGACTCGTCAAGCAGTAAGGACGGCTCTTCCTCGAAGAACGATTCTCAGGCTATGACAACTACTACTGCCCCTATCGTTGAGGATATGGGTGACATCGACCTTACTGAGGTTACAAACGACTATAACGTTCCTGCTGACTTCTCCTTTACGGCAGAGGCAGAGGACGGTGAGCTGGGCGGCTCGGCGGCTGTGCTCGATCAGGCATTCCTGGGTGCTTTCAGCGGAAAGGGCTTTGTGTCTATCGCTGCAGCAGGCGATGAGGTGAATTTTGATGTTGATATCCCTGCCGAGGGCAGCTACAACATCACTCTTACTATGGCGGCTGATTCCGAGGGTCAGGCAAATCTTATCACTATTGACGGAAATGCTCTTACCTCATTTAATTCGAGCTCAACAGAGTTTGCCGATACTGTAGCTGAGAACATACTTGTTTCATCAGCAGGCTCGCATAAGATAGGAATAAGAGGAGATAAGGGTCATATCTATGTTGATAAGATCACTATTACTCCTGCTCCCGATATTGACCTTACACAGTTTAAGGTTGAGAACAAGCTTTCAAACCCGAACGCTTCCGATGAGGCTAAGAGGCTTTTCAACTTCCTGACCGATGTTTACGGAAAGTACGTTATCTCGGGTCAGTTCTCGGGAGACAACGAGGGCAAGGATAGCCGTGAGTTCAAGGAGATCAAAAAGCACACAGGTAAAACTCCTGCTATACTGGGTCTTGATGTGCTCAACCTCTCGAACAGCGCTCTTGCACACGGTGCAGGCGGCGGAGATATGGTGCCTCTGCAGGCTATTGACTGGGTAAACAACGAGGGCGGTATAGTATCGCTGTGCTGGCACTGGTATCCGCCTGAGCAGTATATGGAGTATAACGGCGGTGCATGGTGGCAGGCATTCTACTCTGAGTATACAAACTTTGACCTTGCCAAGGCTATGAGCGGTGAAGACAAGGAGGGCTATGATGCTCTTGTAGCCGACATCGACCATATGGCAGAGCAGCTGAAAGCAACTACTGACGCTAACGTTCCGATACTGTGGAGACCTCTCCACGAGGCAGCAGGCGACCCGAACTGGCCGGGCAACCAGTGGTTCTGGTGGGGCTCGGGCGGAAAGGACGCTTATGTTGAGCTCTGGAAGCTTATGTATGACAAGTTCACCAACGAGCACGGTCTTAACAACCTCATCTGGGTATGGAACGCACAGAACCCGAGCTGGTATCCCGGTGATGAGTATGTAGACATCATCAGCTATGACTGCTATCCTTCGGAGCACGACTATTCATCGCAGAAGGCATATTATGACCTGATGAAGAGCTCTACCACAACGAACAAGATCATAGCAATGAGCGAGAACGGCACTATCTTCGACCCTGACACCGCATTCAATGACGGTTCAAGATGGGCGTACTTCTCTACATGGAACGGAGAGTTCTGCATTAAGGACAAGCAGCTCTCGGATCAGTACACCGAGATAGATCAGTGGAAGAAGGTCTACAACAGCGAGCGAGTCCTCACTCTTGATGAGCTGCCCGATCTTAAAACCTATCCGATGGATACGGAAAGCTTCCTCGCAAAGAAGAAGTAATAGTAAGTCCACGTCTGTAAAGGCGTGGACTTTTGTTGTTCTGTTTGGTTTTACTTTGGTTCGGTTGGTTTTTTAGAAAAAATACTTGTGCTGTGCAGGTGATACCCCCGAGAAGAAGTTCTCAAAGGCAGCTACCGACCAGCTTTACGATAAGTCGTTCGGGCTTACTACAGGAAACCTCGACAGCAAGCAGGTAAGCAGATATCTGAGAAACCGCAAGGATCTGAAAAAGGCACTTGACTATAACAGATCTATGGCAGAGCTCACCACAGTAAAGACTCCTGAGGTTAAGAGAGACCCGACCTCTGTTCTGAAAAAGGGCGGAATGAAGAAATAGTATTTAAGCCCATGCTTATGCTAAAAGAATAAATAATAAAGAAGAAAGAATAAAGAATAAACAAGGTGTCCGCTTTGCGGACAGGTTATATAATAATTGCCGCAGGCAATACCTTCGTTTTTATTTCTTATTTATTCTTTCTTCTTTTTTCTTTTAGCGGGCGTGATCATTTGTAACACCAAGACACTTCTCTATGACGCCTGTGCTGTAGGTGTGGGCTTTTTGGTTGACAAGAGCCCGAAAAAGTGTTATATTTATTAGGTATCATTTTAACATTTTATATAAAGGGGTAAACAATATGTCAAACAATGTAGTTATACTGGCCGGAGGTCAGGGAAAAAGAATGAAAACAAACAAGCCTAAGGTTCTGCTTGAGGTTCTTGGCGAGCCTATGCTCGAATGGGTGATCTCTGCCTGCGAGGACTCAGAGCTTGACAGAATATGCGTGGTCAAGGGCTTTGAGTGCGAGCAGATAGATGAGTATCTTTCTGCCCGTGAGTCAAAGACAGAGATCGAAACTGCACTGCAGGCTGAAAGGCTCGGAACAGGGCACGCTGTAATGCAGGCTGTGGACTTTCTCAAAAAGGATACCTCGGGCAACACTCTTATCCTCTGCGGTGACGCTCCGTTTATTGATGCCGAAACTATCAAGGGGGCACTTGCTCACCACGAGAGCACAGGCTCGGCTGTAACGGTAGTTACATCAAGAATAGCTGACCCCACAGGCTACGGAAGAATTATCAGAACTGAGAACGGTATTTCGGGCATTCGTGAGCACAAGGACTGCACTCCCGAGGAGCTTCTCATTGACGAGATCAATTCGGGCTGTTACTGGTTTAAGACCTCTGCTTTGCTGGAGGCTCTTCCCGAGCTTAAACAGAACAACGCTCAGGCTGAATACTACCTTACCGACTGCGTTGAGATACTTCTCGGCAAGGGCATGAGGGCTGACGCTTACACATCGAGAAATCCTCAGGTATCACAGGGAGCAAATGACAGAAAGGGTCTGCTGGCTCTGAACGATATAGCAAGAAAGCTTGTTATCGACAAGTGGCTCAATGAGGGTGTTGAGTTCGTATGCACTGACGGTGTATCGGTAGGCAGGAAGGTAACTATCGGTATCGGCACGAGGATAGACAGCAATGTTAAGCTCAGGGGAAAGACAGCTATAGGCGAGAACTGTAAGATAGGTGTTGGCTGTATAATCGAGAACAGCGTTATCGGAAACGGGGTTGACTTAAACTACGTTCAGGCATACAATGCACAGGTCGATGACAATGCAAAGATAGGACCCTTCGTTCAGCTGAGACCCGATTCCCACGTTAAGAAGGGCGCAAAGATCGGCGACTTTGTTGAGATCAAAAACTCTACAGTAGGCGAGTATACCTGCGTGGCACACCTGACATACGTGGGTGACAGCGATGTAGGCAAGAATGTAAACTTCGGCTGCGGAGTTGTTACCGTAAACTTTGACGGCGAAAAGAAGTACCGCACAACAATAGGCGACAATGCCTTCATCGGCTGCAATACTAACCTTGTATCACCTGTGAATATCGGTGACGGTGCATACACGGGTGCAGGCTCCACAATTACTAAGGATGTTCCTGCAGGAGCACTTGCATTGGAGAGAACAGATATGAAGATCATTGAGGGCTACGCTGACAGAAAGCTCAAAGCAAGAACAGAGAAATTTGAGAAGCTTCACCCAGAGGAAAAGTAAAGCATTACAAAGGTATCGCCCTGTGCGGTACCTTTTTTCGGTTTTCCCTCTTGACACATAAAAAAACCTGTGCTATAATACACAAGGTAACTGTAAATATGCGGTTTTACGCCTTGCGGAATGGGTTTTCGCAGGGTCGTTTTGCTGTAATAGGGGATATTGTGATTTTGTTCATATAGGAGTGCCCCTGCGACCGAAAAACTATTTAGTTTTCCGAAGTTTAAGAAAATGCTTATTTCAGATTAAAACTATCGCAATATTGCGGTACAGGAGGTTATATTATGACAGTAAGGGAAGATCTGAGAAACGTTGCTATTATCGCTCACGTTGACCACGGCAAGACCACTCTGGTCGATCAGATGTTAAAGCAGAGCGGTACGTTCAGAGAAAATCAGGCGGTTGAAGAGCGTGTTATGGACTCAAACGATATTGAGCGTGAGAGAGGTATCACTATTCTTGCAAAGAACACCTCTATCAAGTATAAGGACACAAAGATAAACATTATCGACACCCCCGGACACGCTGACTTCGGCGGAGAGGTTGAGCGTGTGCTCAAAATGGTGAACGGAGTGCTGCTTCTTGTTGACGCTGCCGAGGGTCCTATGCCGCAGACAAGGTTTGTTCTTCAGAAGGCACTGGAGCTCGGTCATAAGATCATTATTGTTGTTAATAAGATAGACAAGCCCGATGCACGTCTGAACGAGGTTGTAGACGAGGTGCTCGAGCTCCTTATGGACCTTGATGCAACTGACGAACAGCTTGACAGCCCTGTGCTTTTCTGCTCGGGAAGAGACGGCACAGCCTCGCTGACTATGGAGGTCGGCAAGGATATGACTCCGCTGTTTGATATGATACTTGAATATATTCCTGCACCCGAGGTTGACACTGAGGGCTCTATGCAGTATCTTGTTTCGGCTATCGACTACAACGAGTATGTGGGAAGAATTGCTATCGGACGTATTGAGAGAGGTTCAATGAAGGTAAATCAGGACGTTACTATCGGAGACTTCCACGAGAGCAAGAAGGAGTACAGAGGAAAGATCGTTACGATGTATCAGATCGAGGGTCTTGAAAGAGTGCCATGTCAGGAAGCAAAGGCAGGAGACATTGTATGTATCAGCGGTATTGAGAATATCACTATAGGAGATACCATCTGTGAGTTCGGCAATTTTGAGCCTGTGCCTTTTGTGAAGATATCAGAGCCTACAGTGGAGATGACTTTCAGCGTGAACAACTCGCCGTTCGCAGGCAGAGAGGGCAAGTTCGTAACCTCCCGTCAGCTTCGTGAGAGACTTTTCAAGGAGCTTTTAAAGGACGTTTCACTCAGGGTCAGCGAGACCGACTCCACCGACAGCTTCAAGGTTGCAGGCAGAGGTGAAATGCACCTTTCTATCCTTATCGAGAATATGAGACGTGAGGGCTATGAGCTCGGAGTATCTACTCCGCACGTACTCTACAAGGAGATAGACGGCAAGCTCTGCGAGCCGATCGAGAGACTGGTTATCGACGTTCCCGAGGGAGCGGTCGGCTCGGTAATGGAAAAGATAGGCTCACGAAAGGGAGAGCTTCAGGAGATGACCCCTGTGGGCAGCAGAATGAGACTGGAATTTCTTATCCCTGCAAGAGGACTGTTCGGCTACAAGAGCGAATTTCTGACCGACACCAAGGGCGAGGGCATTATGAGCTCAGTATTCCATAGCTATGAGCAGTACAAGGGCGATATTCCAAAGCGTTCTACAGGCTCGCTGGTTGCATTTGAGACAGGTGAAGCAGTTACCTACGGACTGTACAACGCACAGGAGAGAGGAGAGCTTTTTATCGGAGCAGGCACTCCTGTATATGAGGGAATGATAGTAGGCGCATCTCCGAAGCAGGAGGACTTAGTAGTCAACGTCTGCAAGAAAAAGCACCTTACAAACACCCGTGCAAGCGGCTCGGACGATGCACTGAGACTTATCCCTCCGAGGATAATGAGCCTTGAGGACTGCCTTGAATTTATCGCTGACGATGAGCTTCTGGAGATCACACCGAAGAACATCAGGATAAGAAAGAAGACGCTCTCTAACACTCAGCGTGCTAAGGACAGGGCAAAGATGTAATACTGATATAAAAAGCTCACTCCGAAAATGGAGTGAGCTTGATTTTTTATGACACTATCATATTGAGTATCTGGAAGTTCGGCTTAGCATCGTCGATGACGGTGATCTCTATCTCGTGCTCTGCAACCTCGTCAGAGGAGTAGATCTCATCAGCCTTTGCATAGTTGCCCCAACCGCCTGTGAAGTCGGCATTTATCATCTTGACGGACTCACCGTCTACCTTTACGTCAACTGAGCCGTAGGTACCGTCAACGTTCATATAGTAGATAAGGCCGATGTTCTTTCCGGTTACCTTCATCTTGATAGTTCCGCCTGTTTTGGTGCCCCAGCCGTTTGTAAACTGCTGGAAGTTTGTCACATCTGTGAATGTGCCCTCGTCAACTGTTTCAACAAGCTCGGAATCTCTGTCGCAGATCTGAGCGCCTGCATACTTGTCACCATAGGGTGCTTCTGTTGCTGCATCAAACGGTGTAGCCTCGGTATTCTCAGAGCCAAGGTTATCCTTGATCTTTGCCGAGAAGTTAGTCAGAAGCTGTGCCATTATTGTATGACCTGCACTGTTCGGGTGAACAACGTCAGCCTGAAGCTTAGACCACTCAAAGTTGCCTGCCTCGATCTCGGGTATGATAGCATCGTGGTAGGAGATCATTGGGATATTGTATGCCTGAGCAACTTTAAGGTGTACGTTCTGAGGTGAGCTTCCGTCCTCGCAGGTAGGCTCAATTATAACTACCGCAGGATTGTTCTCCTGTGCAAGACACATTCTGACTAAGCTGTCCATACAAGCTCCGTAGAACTCATTATCCTGATCGTTTATAAACTCAATAAAGATGATATCGGGCTGGTCGGCCAGAACATCTCTTGCGGCTCTGTGAACGCCTATGTACGAATCAGTAGCACCGATACCTGCGTTCTTAACGTCAACATAGAAGCTTACGTTCTCTTCCCACCAGGTCTTGTACTGGTTTACATACTGCTTTGTAGAGGAGTCGGCAGAGGAGCCTTGTGTGATAGAGTCACCGAGGAAGCAAATCTTTGTTGTCTCCTTGGGATTGTCAACAGCGTATTTGAGCTTTGCTGCAAGCCTTGAGGTATCACCCTCGTTGAGGATACCTCTTGCGAGCATATTTTCGGTAGCACCCTGAGTAGGGTCAAAAGCACCGTCATTTACAGGGTACTGCGAAAGCAGCTGTGCCGAGGGGCTGTCATCAAGCACAGCGGGAGTGTCAGTGCCATCATCGGTTTTCTGGTCGCCTGTGTCAGCAGTGCCCTCATCTGTCCGGGCTGCAGAAGCAGAAGCACTCTCGGACTTAGAGGAGCTGTCAGAGTCACCGCAGGCTGTCAGAGCTGCACAGCATAAGCACAGCGACAGAGCGGCTGCAAGAATTTTTTTCATAGTAATTGTTCCTTTCATATCAGTTTTCGTAGGATATAACCTCTGTATCATATTATACAACAAAAAAATGATATTTGCAACACTTTTTTATGAACAACCCAACTGTCCAAACAAATGCCTTTACAATCGCTGATGTTTGTGGTATAATTATTTCATCACGAAGGAAGAGGTGCCTTATGGCTAAGAATATATCATACGTTTGTCGAAGCTGCGGCTTTGAGACTTCAAAATGGAACGGAAAATGTCCCGAATGCGGTGAGTGGAACAGCTTTGAGGAGGTCGAGGTAACTAAGGTCAGATCGTCAAAGACTTCTGCGAAAACGCAGATAAAAGATGTTTCCGACATGATAACTATTCTTGGCGACGTTGATGCCCGCACCCGTGAGGTCAGGTACAACACAGGTCTCGGAGAGCTTGACCGTGTGCTTGGCGGAGGGCTTGTAAAGGGGTCGCTGGTGCTTCTCGGAGGTGAACCGGGAATAGGCAAATCGACTATCCTTTTGCAGATATGTGAGTATCTCGGAAAGGAGCACACTATCCTTTATGTTTCGGGAGAGGAATCCGTCAGGCAGATAAAGCTTCGTGCTGACAGGCTGGGAGTTAAAACACCTAACCTGTATCTGCTTGCCTGCAGTGATGCGGAGCAGATATGCTCGGTAGTTGCAAAGGAAAAGCCCGAGATAGTGATAATCGACTCCATACAGACAATGAGCATAGCATCTGTCAGCTCGGCGCAGGGAAGTGTATCGCAGGTCAGGGAGTGTACAAACCTTTTCATGCGTACAGCCAAGGGTGAGGAAATACCCTTCTTTATAGTGGGTCACGTAAACAAGGACGGTGCTATCGCAGGACCTAAGGTAATGGAGCATATTGTGGACTGCGTGCTCTACTTTGAGGGGCAGAGAAGTCTGAGCTATCGTATACTGAGGGCAGTAAAGAACCGTTTCGGCTCTACCAATGAGATCGGTATGTTTGAGATGGCAGACAGGGGACTTTTAGAGGTCGAAAATCCCTCTATGATGTTCCTTGAGGGCAGGCCTACGAACGCATCGGGCACCTGCGTAAGCTGTATTATGGAGGGCACAAGACCTATTATGGCAGAGGTGCAGGCGCTTGCATCTAAGAGTGCGGCAAACCTGCCGAGAAGGACTGCTAACGGCTTTGACTACTACAGAATGTCAATGCTGATAGCTGTTATGGAGAAGCGTCTCGGGTACTTTTTCGGGGGGCTTGATGTGTATATAAATATTGTCGGCGGCATAAAGCTTGATGACACGGCGGCTGACCTCTCAGTTGTAATGGCACTTTATTCTACCCTGATGGACAAGGTTATAGATGACAAGCT
>ONLC01000111.1 GCA_900318545.1 uncultured Eubacteriales bacterium | reverse complement strand
CTGACAGCGTTGTAACAGGGCGCTCCACAGGACACCCCTGCAGGAACGTAAAGACCAAGTTCTCGAAAAAGCTTGCAAGCGGTGAGATGAACGGCACTATCACTCCAGAGGAGTTTGAGGAGATAACCCTTGGCTCGCTCAGAAAGGCCGTTCAGGACGGAAACTTAGATGAGGGCTCGTTCCTCTGCGGTGCAATCGCCGGAATGGTCAATGAAATCAAGCCTGCTAAGGCTATTATAGAGGAAATGTTTGCTCAGGCAGAGGATATACTGAGCAGATAAGTTTGGAGGAAAGTAAAATGGCAACTGCATTTATTACAGGCTCGGCAAGAGGTATCGGTGCGGCTATCGCTCTGAGGCTTGCTAAGGACGGCTTCAACATAGCCCTTAATGACATCAGCGAGGCTATGTTCGAGGATAATGACATTATGGACAAAATCAAAGCCGAGGGCGTCCAGTGCGAGAAGTTCATCTGTGATGTTTCAAGCTACTCTGAGGCTGAAAAAACGGTCAAGGCTATCAAGGAGCGTTTCGGCTCTATAGATGTGCTCGTTAATAACGCAGGCATCACCCGTGACGGTCTTATGGCTCGTATGAGCGAGGAGCAGTACGATATGGTCGTAGCTGTAAATCAGAAAAGCGTATTTAATATGTCGAAGTTTGTCGGCAATGTTATGATGAGACAGCGTTCGGGAAGAATAATAAACCTTGCATCTGTTGCAGGTGTTTACGGCAATCCCGGACAGATAAACTACAGTGCTACAAAGGCTGCTATCATCGGTATGACAAAGACTGTAGCAAAGGAGCTCGGCTCAAGGGGCGTTACCTGCAACGCAGTTGCTCCGGGCTTTATAAAGACACCTATGACCGACAAGCTCACAGACGAGCAGAAGGCTGCTATGCTTAATCAGATCGCTATGAAGCGCTTCGGTGAGGTTGAGGATATCGCAGGAGTGGTATCGTTCTTAGCTTCAAAGGATGCAGCTTACGTTACAGGCCAGGTCATCGAGATAAGCGGCGGAATAATGATGTGATTCCGTTATACTAAACGAGCAATACTTAAAGCAAATCGCCAAAAGGAGTAGTAATCAATGAGCAGAAGAGTTGTAATCACGGGAATGGGTACTGTAAACCCTCTCGGAAAGAATGTAAATGAGTTCTGGGATAATCTGAAAGCAAACAAGAACGGTCTTTCTTTTGTAGACCAGTTTGACGCTTCGGACTTCCCTGTTAAGATAGTCGGTGCTGTCAGGGACTTCGACAGCTCGGAGTGGATAGACAAGAAGGAAGCTAAGAGAATGGACCGCTTCACTCAGTTTGCTGTGTGCTCTGCTAAGCAGGCTATGGCTCAGGCAGGCACTGACTTTGAGGACATCGACCCGTTCAGAAAAGGCGTTATCATCGGTGTAGGTATAGGCGGTCTTAACCTTACCGAGGCTGAGGTCAACAAGTTCGCTGAGAAAAAGGATAAGGTATCTGTATTCTTTATTCCGATGATGATAGGCAATATGGCAGCAGGAACAGTCGCTATGCAGACAGGCTTCAAGGGCGATAACTTCTGTACTACTACGGCTTGCTCTTCGGGTACTCACGCTATCGGTGAGGCTTTCAGAAAGATCAAGGACGGCTACCTTGATGTGGCTCTCTGCGGCGGTACAGAAGCTTGTATCTCAAGATTTGCTCTGAGCGGCTTCTGCAATATGAAGGCTCTTTCACGTGCAGAGGAGCTCGATAAGGCTTCAACTCCGTTTGACCTTAACCGTCAGGGCTTTGTCCTCGGTGAGGGTGCAGGAGTGCTCTGCCTGGAGGAATATGAGCACGCTAAAAAAAGAGGCGCAAACATCATCGCTGAGATAGCAGGCTACGGTGCTACAGGCGATGCTTACCACATGACAAGCCCCTCACCTACAGGAGAGGCTGCAGCTCACGCTATGAAGTATGCTTATGAGGAGGCAGGTCTTACTGCTGAGGACGTAAGCTACATAAATGCACACGGAACCTCGACAGGTCTTAACGACAAGTACGAGACCACCGCTATCAAGATAGCCCTCGGTGAGGACGCTGCAAGAAAAACTGTTGTGAATTCCACAAAGTCGATGATAGGACATCTTCTTGGTGCGGCCGGTGCTGTTGAGGCTATAGTTACTGCACTGTCAGTTAAAAACGACTTTGTTCACAAGACTATAAACTTCACCACTCCCGACCCCGAGTGTGATCTCGATTATGCGACAGATTCCAACCGTGAGATGACAGTCAAGGCTGCACTCTCGAACTCGCTGGGCTTCGGCGGACACAACGCAACTATCTGCATAAAGAAGTGCGACTAAAAACTAAAGGAGAATAATATGTCTAAGCTTGGATTTGATTTTACTTTTGAGAGCATAGAAAAGCTTGCCGATATCGTAAATGACAAGGAGCTTTCGGAAATATCCGTTGAAGGCGAAAACGGCATAAAGCTCACTATCAAGGGCAAGGAGCTGCCCCCTCCGCCGCCTATGGGTATGCCTGCTATACCGCCTCAGGCATTTGCGCCTGTGCCTCAGGCTGTAAGTGCTGAAAAGCCTGCCGAGGCTGCTCCCGATCATTCGGGCAAGGAGGTAAAGGCTCCGATAGTTGGCACGTTCTACTCGGCGCCCTCGCCTGATTCAAAGCCGTTCGTAAGCGTTGGAGATACTATACACAAGGGCGATACAATCTTCATTATTGAATCTATGAAGGTAATGAGCGAGGTACAGAGCGAGCTTGACGGCGTAGTAAAGGAGATATGCGTATCTAACGGAGACCCTGTTGAGTACGATCAGACGGTAATGATACTGGAATAGGAGCATAATTATGGCAGTGATAATGAATAAAGAGCAGATAATGGAGGTCATTCCTCACAGAGACCCCTTCCTGCTCATAGATGAGATAAACGAGCTCGAAGTAGGAAAAAGCGTTAAGGCTACCAAGTACATCAAGGAGGACGACTTCTGGTTCAAGGGGCATTTCCCCGAGTACCCTGTTACCCCGGGTGTGCTTATGGTGGAGATGTGTGCTCAGGCAGGTGCTGTGGCACTGCTCGCCCTGCCCGAGAACAAGGGCAAGATAGGCTTTTTCGGCGGTATCAACAACTGTAAGTTCCGCCGTCAGGTTGTGCCCGGTGATAAGCTCGATATTGAGGTCGAGATCATCAAGGTGAAAGGACCTATCGGCGTAGGTAAGGCTGTTGCCTCGGTAGACGGTCAGATGGCTGTAAAGGCTGAGATAACCTTTGCAATAAAATGAGATTTCGTGTTTATTTATATGCTTTTTTATCACAGCTTGTATGTGTATCACTATCAGCATTTTTCTACCAAACCGTTGGAATTATTTTTAAATGGCCATTGCAGCTTTTCATTATATGGCTTACTCCGGCTGTAATATATGTTATGATCAGAAAGAAGCTGTTCACCGAAGAACAAAAACGCTTAACTAATACTATCAAATATATGACGTCAGCCTTTTTTAAATCCTGGCTTTTCAATGTGACGATCGCGGCAGCCGTTTTGGCAATTGCTTTTCCAACTAATGATGACCAACAGGTACCAGTGTTTTTGGCATGCTGTTTTTTGGGATTTGTAATTCTTGTGTTCGGAATGGTTATTGTATCAGCATTTAATCTTGACCGATAAGTTTTTTGCATTTAATAAACACCATAAAGGAAGAATATAATGTTTAAGAAAGTTCTTATCGCCAACAGAGGCGAGATAGCAGTTCGCATAATAAGAGCCTGCAGAGAGCTTGGTATCCACACTGTTGCGGTCTATTCTACCGCTGACAGAAACGCTCTCCATGCGCAGATAGCTGATGAGGCTGTCTGCATAGGGCCTGCTCCCAGCAAGGACAGCTACCTGAATGTCAGGGCACTGATCTCTGCGTGTGAGATAACAGGTGCTGAGGCTATACACCCGGGCTTCGGTTTTCTGTCCGAGAACCCCGAGTTTGCAAGAATGTGCGAAAAATGCGGAATAGTTTTCATAGGACCTCGTGCAACCTCAATTGAAATGCTGGGCGACAAGGCTCAGGCTAAGGAGAGCATGAAGGAAGCAGGTGTGCCTGTTATTATGGGCTCGGACGGTGCTATCGCAAATGTTCATGCGGCGCATACACTGGCTCGTGACTTAGGCTTCCCTGTGCTTATAAAGGCATCGGCAGGCGGCGGCGGAAGAGGTATCAGAGCCGTTCACAATGATGACGAGCTCGAGCCTATGATGAAGGCTGCCAAGCAGGAAGCACTTGCCTGCTTCGGTAATGACCAGATATACATGGAGAAGTTCATTGAGAACCCCAAGCACATCGAGATACAGATACTTGCCGACAACTATGGCGATGTTATCTGGCTTGGTGAACGTGACTGCTCAATGCAGAGAAGAAACCAGAAGGTGCTTGAGGAAGCCCCCTCCCCTGCAAGCTTTATGACAGATGAGCTCAGGCGCAAAATGGGCGAGGCTGCCTGCCGTGCCGCAAGAGTCTGCGGCTACAGAAATGCAGGTACGATAGAATTTCTCGTAGACAAAAACGGTGACTTCTACTTTATGGAGATGAACACCCGTATTCAGGTCGAACACCCGATAACTGAGGCTGTTACAGGAATTGACCTTGTAAAGCAGCAGCTTCTTATTGCATCGGGAGAGCACCTGTCTATCAAGCAGGAGGACGTAAAGCTCAGCGGTCACTCAATAGAATGCCGTATCAATGCCGAAAATCCTCTGCTCGATTTCAGGCCCTCGCCCGGAGAGATACGCTCGCTCTTTATTCCCGGCGGCCCCGGAATAAGAGTCGATACGGCGGTTTATCAGGGCTATGAGATACCGCCTCAGTACGATTCGATGATAGCCAAGCTCATCGTTCACGGCAAGGACAGAGCCGAGGCTATTGCAAAGATGACATGGGCGCTGTCTGAGTTCATTGTAGACGGTGTGGCTACTAATGTTGATTTTCAGCTAAAGCTGATAAGATGTCAGGAATTCCTTGACGGTAATTACGACAACGGTTTTCTTAACCGAGTCGATCTATTAAAGGACGAGAGGAGTAAGAGCTGATGCTCGAGGATCTGTTTTCTGTTGTCAAGGTTAGATTCAACGGCGACAAGACAGAAGATGACAAGAAAAAGACCGATATCCCCAAGGGGCTTCTTTTCAAATGCCCGAGATGCCGCAGTGTCACCTTTATGGAGGAGTTCACTAAGGCTGGCAAGGTTTGTCCCGAATGCAACTACCATTCAAGACTGCCTGCAAGAGAGCGTCTGGATATAACGGTAGATAAAGGAAGCTTTGAGGAGTTCGATGCGGATATGATCTCGAAAAATCCCATAGACTTCCCTGATTACAATAAAAAGCAGCTCGAAATGCGTGAGAAAACAGGCCTTAAAGATGCCGTTCTTACGGGAAAGGCTAAAATAAGAGGCGAGGAAACTATCATTATCGTGATGGATTCTAACTTTATGATGGCTTCTATGGGAAGCGTTGTCGGAGAAAAGATAACCAGAGCGATCGAATATGCTACCGAGCACAGGCTTCCTGTTGTGGCTTTCACGGCTTCGGGAGGAGCCCGTATGCAGGAGGGCATAGTTTCCCTTATGCAGATGGCTAAAACAAGCGGTGCTGTCGCTAAGCACAGCGAGGCAGGGCTTTTATACCTTGTTGTTATGACTGACCCTACTACGGGCGGAGTTACGGCTTCATTCGCATCATTGGGCGACATCATCATAGCTGAGCCGAAGGTGCTTATAGGCTTCGCAGGAAGACGAGTTATCGAAGGCACTATCAAACAGAAGCTCCCCGATGATTTCCAGTCGGCTGAGTTTATGCTTGAAAACGGCTTTGTAGATATGATAGTCGAGAGAAAGAGAATGAGGCGTGTGCTTTCACATCTGCTGAAGATACACAGGCTTTCTGTAAAGGGGGCTGAGTGATATGAACGAACTGACAGCCAGCCAGAGGCTTGACCTCATAAGGCACAAGGACAGACCTACTATCAGGGATTATATTCCTCAGCTTTTTGACCACTTCTATGAGCTTCACGGAGACAGGCTCTTCGGTGATGACGGTGCTATCCTCGGAGGTATAGGCTATTTTAAGGGCACTCCCGTAACAGTGATCGCTGAGGTCAAGGGCAGAAATCTTGATGAGAACAAGGCCTGCAATTTCGCTATGCCGCACCCCGAGGGCTACAGAAAGGCTCTCAGGCTTGCCAGACAGGCCGAGAAGTTCCACAGACCTGTGATATGCTTTATAGACACTCCAGGTGCTTTCTGCGGTATAGATGCCGAGCAGCATGGTCAGGGAGAGGCTATCGCTAAAAATATAATGGAGTTTATGAGGATAAAGACACCTATAATCTCGATAATCCTCGGTGAAGGCGGCTCGGGCGGAGCGCTGGCGCTAGGCGTATGCGACGAGCTTGCAATGCTTGAAAACGCTATCTACTCCGTTATCTCACCGAGAGGCTTCGCAAGCATACTCTGGAAGGACCCCTCAAGAGAGCGTGAGGCCTGCGATATTATGAAGATAACAGCTGAGGATCTCGTAAGGCTGAAGGTCTGCGATCAGATAATCCCCGAGGCGGAGGGCGGAGCTCATAATGATGCTCAGCAGACCGCAGAGTATATTTCTGAGTATATTTCTCAGGCTCTTGAAAGAAAATTGCAAAAAGGGCTTGACGAATTGCTAAATCAACGTTATAATAAGTTTAGGACTGTAGGAGAGTTCTCAGAGTGAGTACTCAAAAGCAGTAACCTGCCACATTTTTTTAGAATGGAGGGAAAGCAAATGGTATTTGATAAGGTAAAAGAGATCATCGTTGACCAGCTCGAGTGTGATGAGGATCAGGTAACAATGGAGGCTTCCATTACCGAGGATCTCGGTGCTGATTCTCTTGACGTAGTTGACCTCGTTATGAGCATCGAGGAGAGCTTTGATGTTGAGATCCCCGATGAGGACGTTGAGGGTATCAAGACTGTTGGAGATATAGTTAAGTATATTGAAAAGACTGTTGGAGATATAGTTAAGTATATTGAAAGCAAAGTAGAGGACTAATATCCCGATAACTGAAAGGACTGCACTTTTTTGAGGTGCAGTCCTTATTCTTTGTGCTTGCGGTCTAAGTAATCACCTATGGTCTGAACAAGAGCAGCTAAACAGCAAAGGAGAAATGCAGCGCTGTAAATTAGCCCTAAAAGACCGAGAGCACTTTTATTTGAAGCACTGTAGGTTTCATCAGCAGATGAGAAAAGAATACTCAGACCGATGAAAAGCAGCATCAGCGAAATGATAGAAAACAAAATGCTATGCAGTATCAGACCGCACAACGTGTATGGGTCATACGTTCTGATCCAAAGATATGCCCAGCCGCCCGATGCAGCAATTAAAAGGGCAAGTGTAAGGTATTCAGTTATCATTATTCTTCTCCTTATAGGCAGCTTCGGCAAGACGAAACTGTTCTTCCCATTCTGTTTTACTCACAGAAATTTTTTTGAATATATCTATACTTGAAATAATATTTCCACCAACCCAACAACTTATTTGAGGCTCTTTCACAGTACTAACATTAACTTTTACAATTTTATTACATTTATTAATAATATCTTCCTTCATTTTATCTTCTAATCCTCTCATTAAAACATTTCCTCCACTTAAAACAATATTTTCAAAAGCCTTCGGTCTTAATTGAATTTCAGCTTTATTTATTGAACTAAAAATTATATCACTCAAACCTAAATATTCTTTTCCAATTAATTCAGGATTAAAAAGTATTTCACTCGCTAAAATTCTTTCATCTCCAAGTGTTACCGTGGTACCATCTGGTAAATAATAATTAATTTTTTTTGAATTTAATGCCTTTTTTACATTTTCAATATTTAAATTATATTTTTGTGGTAAGAAAAAACAATATTTTTCTTTCATATCACTAATTAATC
>ONLC01000045.1 GCA_900318545.1 uncultured Eubacteriales bacterium | reverse complement strand
TTAGCCGCGGGTCGTGTGGTGTTGCCTTAATATAGTGATAGCACACGTTCCTTAAATTTAGTATAAATTATCAGTGATCTTTATATTCTCTGAATATGCGGTAATACTGCATGGTCTTGAATTCATTAAGGATATCCTCATAGCCGTCGGCGGTTTCTGTAGATTCATGCCATTTGCCGTCATCTGTTCTGTAGCCGAAGGAGCTTATGCTCGGTATCTTCTCACGGATATGGTCAAGCTCCTGCTGATAGGGCGCCTTCGGCAGACCTGCTGTCTCCATAAGCTCATTCGAGAGGTAGTTAAGGCTAAGGTTTTCAAGCTCCTCAGCCTCCATGCCCTTGTTATCCCAGATGAAGAAAGGTGTCTGTCTCAGCCTTGAATACTCCTCAACCGAGAGCGAGCCCAGCGACTTTCCGTACAGATACTCCGAGAACGAGGGTATGTGCGGATAATGGTCGCCGAAGAACACGATTATAACTTCCTCGTCAACATTCCTGAAATAGTCAAGAAGCTCCCCTATAGCCTCATCAGCCGAGTGGATAGAATTAAGGTACTGGAGCGCTTCGTCATTGTTGTAGTCCTCAAAGGTGACCTTTACATCAACGTATCCGAGATCGTCATACGGACCGTGGTTCTGCATGGTCGCTGTCCACATAAAGAAGCCCTTCGACCTGTCATGCTCCTCATATTTTTCTTCAAGATATTTATACAGAGAGCTGTCGGAGAGCTCTCCGTTCACGTAATGCTTTTCTGACATATACTGCTCGCAGTCATATTCTCTTTCGTCGAACTGGAGGTTTTCATAGGCAGAGCCTATGCTCCATAACCCCGGTGAGCAGGGCGAGACCGCCTTTGTACGGTATCCAAGCTCCTTTAGCCATGTTACAAGCCCCCACTGCTTTTCATCAAGGTACTGGGTAAAAGCGGCACTTCCGGGAGGGAGGAACGCCATAGTGTTTCCTGTCAGGAATTCATATTCCGAGTTGCAGGAGTATCCGCCGTATGCCGATACTGAAACGAAGCCTGTTTTAGCCTCATTTTTAAGAGCCATGTAGTTTGGCATTACCTCGTCGCTCATTTTAAAGTCAGCAATATGTCTGAAATCGGCAAACGATTCGTTCAGTATGCCTATGATTACAGGCTTTTTCTCAGGCTGTTCAGGCTTGTTCTTTATCTCAACAAAGGCTCTGCCCTTTTCATCGGTGTAGCCCTCAGGCTTTTCGACACGGTTATAAAGACCGTCATACAAAAACATCAGATTAAAGCCGACCTGCTTATAGCTGTTTGTTACCTCTCTGTCAGAGAAGCCGAGCCTTATGTAGCGGTTTCTGATACCGAGCTCAAAGCAGTATCTTCCCGAGGCTACAACGCTGACTATGCATATAACAGATGCCGCACCGTATACGATTCTGCGCTTCGGGGCAGTTTTGCCAAGCTTAGCCGTACAAAGGATAACGATCTGCAAAAACAGCTCAGCTACCGCAATTAAAGGCATATTCTGCAGGGTGAACTTGTATTCGCTTTTTATTTCCAGTGCGGAGCTTATATTGAAAAAGTCCGAGAACTGTACGGGGTTGCCCCTGAAATACACAATATAGTATTGAATAACTGCATAGAAGGTAAAAAACACCTTAAAGGCGATAAGCAGTATCTTCGGGTTTATCGGTATGACCAACGCCAAGAAGAAAAAGCTCATACTCAGAAGAAAGCCCATAAGCGTGTACAGGATGCTCGATTTCGGGAAATACGAGCCCATAACTATATCAGGCATAATGTACGAGCTGAAGCCCATCACAAGTGCCGCTGCCAACGGAGAGATCTCCACTTTGTCTGAGCATTTTTTTCTGCAAAGCAGACCGAGAACAAAAAGCAGGACAGCCACAGCAGAGCCCACTATCATTACAATAGTGGCGATAGATTTCCTTTCGTCATCAGTCAGATAACAGAGAGCACAAGGTCCTGAGCACATCACGACCACAGCCAGAGATACCAGCACATAGTAAGCGTGCATAAGGACCTTATCATTAACGATCAAGGTTTTTATTTTTCCGACCATTTTTATCATTGTCCTTTACATTTATTCATACATAGTCATTATATCACAAAGAAACCGCCTTGTAAAGAGTTTTAACAAAAAGAACAAAGAGAACACTGAAAAACACCACCCAAAACACCCATCAACCCCACCAGCGAGCCAAAGAATTGTTATCATTGTGTTTTCCTACTTCATTTTTTTCGTGTTTGTTTGGGTTTGTTCCCCTTCTGTGATTATATAATAACACGCATTTACGCAGTTTTCAATCGGCAATACACAGGCGAAACGTTCCTTATGCAACGTTTCTGCGACGGAATGTTGCATAAGGAACAGATAGGTATAAATCCGACGAAAAAAGGACCGCCGATAGCTCGGCAGTCCTGAGACAAAGCGATATGAAAGCAATTGTTTACATGAATATTCTATACTATGCAGGTCAGCACTCCCGTATGAGATCGTACATATGAAACTTTTCACCGCAGTTTCGCACTCTGTCAAGCTTCATGCCAAGGTGCTGATACCGCAGGCTCTTGTCCTTATCGTCAGTATCCAGAATAACGGGGAGGTTTTTCTTGTCCGCCAGGCGGTAAACGCTGTTCATCATTTTACGCATATAGCCCTGCCGCTGATATTCCGGCCGCACTACCAGAACCTCAATACGAATAAATCTGCGTTTTGCCTTTTTCATTCTTGTTTCGATGCTTCCGCCCTCGCAGAAGCAGGCAGATACAAATTCCTTCATTTTTCCGAATCCGCCCAGAGCTTTCTTTTCGGCAAGGATCATTTTCATTCCGTCAACAAATCCGATAGAGCCAACGCCCTCGCCTGAAAGTATAAGATATCCCTCACGCTTTTCCGAGGTAGTGTAAAGCAGGCCGCTTTTGTATGCCGCCCTGACTATCGCACCGATGTAGATATACATAGCCTCACGGCTCGGGATATACTTTATCAGTCCGCTGTCCTCATCATTGTATTTGTAATCATAAAACGCATCAGCGATTTGCTTTGAGATAGCTTCAACTTCTTTGTCCGGTAATTTTTTCAATTTAAGCATCTGACCATTCCTTTCATTGCTTAGTTAGTTTACGCTAACTTTATATTAAGTATAGCATACTTGCTTTCAAACGTCAATATTTAAATAGGAACAGTTTTCCAATTACGTCGGGAGAGTTCACAAGGCACATAGGTGTGCATCTATCATTCGCTGATGGTATTTTTCTGATTTGTACCCGAATGCACTGCGGCTTGTATAATTTTGTACTTTTATGGAAATACTCTTACCATAAGGCTTTTACGGAGGTTTCTATGCAGTACAACAAAGTCGAGATCAGCGGAGTAAACACAGGGGAGCTTGTGACCCTCACCGAAAGGCAGAAGCTGGAGCTGCTGAAACGAGCTCACAGCGGAGATAAGGCAGCCCGTGATGAGCTTATCAGAGGAAATCTGAGGCTTGTGCTCAGCGTTTTGCAGAAATTTTCGGGACGGTCGGACTCGCCCGATGATCTGTTTCAGGTGGGAGTAATGGGGCTTATCAAGGCGGTGGACAACTTCGATACTAATATGAATGTCCGTTTTTCGACTTATGCCGTGCCGATGATAGCAGGCGAGCTCAGACGGCATCTCAGAGATTATCAGTCGCTGAGAGTTCCACGCAGTATGAAAGACCTTGCCTACAAGGCTATGCAAGCGCGGGAGAGTCTCCGAAACGAGCGTGCCGACGAGCCCACTGTTGAGGATATTGCAAGGCGTATAGGAGAAAAACGCAGTGAGGTTGCTGCTGCTATGGAATCAGTCTGCGACCCTGTTTCCCTCTACGAGCCTGTCTGCTCCGAGGGCGGTGATACCCTCTACCTTATGGACAGGGTCAGCGATATGAGTGATGACCGCAGCTGGCTTGAGGAAATGTCCCTCAAGGAGGCTATGAAAACGCTCCTGCCAAGGGAGAGGAATATCCTCTTTCTGCGTTTTTTCAAGGGAGCAACGCAGGTCGAGGTTGCAAAAGCCGTAGGCATTTCTCAGGCACAGGTTTCACGACTCGAAAAGGGAGCGCTCGACCGCATCAAACAGCAGATGAAAGCATAGCTGCCCCACCTGCGAGACCTGTTAGGGAGAGAACCCTTCTAAAGAAGGTCCTCTCCCGTTAAGCCCTGCAGGGGGCAGCGATCTGCTGTTTATTGTGGTATAAAAAAACAGACGAAGCTTAATGGGCTTCGTCTGTAATTATTTAATGCGGATATCTCTTAGATAACTCTTACGCCTACAACGCCGTCAACAGCCTTGATAGCGTCAACGTTTGCTGCACCCTTAACATCGAGCATTGTGTAGCCCCAAGCCTTCTTGGTTGCTGTAGCCTCGTTTACAACGTCAGCACCTGCAGCAGCCTTAACAGCGTCAGCACTTACCTCAGCCTTGTGGAGCACGCAAACGAGCTGGTCAGCAGTCTTTGCAAGCTCAAGGTTCGGGAATGATACAGAGTTTCTGATCTTTCCTCTCTCAATGTAGTCCATAAGCTCATCAGCAGCCATTACAGCGCAGTTGTCCTCAGACTCAGGAGTTGAAGCACCAAGGTGAGGCAGTGTGATTACATTCTCCTCGCCGAGACCGATATCATCAGCGAAGTCAGTAACATACTTAGCAACCTTGCCGGCCTTGATAGCGTCAACAACAGCCTGTGTGTCAACGAGCTCGCCTCTTGCAGCATTGATGATGCGAACACCGTCCTTCATCATAGCGATCTGCTCAGCGCCGATAGAATTCTTTGCATCGGGAGTATAAGGAACGTGCAGAGTGATGTAATCACTGTTCTTGTAGATCTCGTCCTTGCTGTCAACTACCTTTACGGAAGCGTCAAGAGCCTTTGCAGCAGCATCGGAGAGGTAAGGGTCAAAGCCGATAACCTTCATTCCGAGTGCAACGGCAGCATTTGCTACCTTTCCGCCGATAGCACCGAGTCCGATAACACCGAGAGTCTTTCCGAAGATCTCAGGGCCTGCAAACTTAGCCTTGCCGCCCTCAACAGTCTTGGGAGCGTCCTCAGTTCCCTTGAGGGAGTTAGCCCATGCAGCAGCCTCTGTGATCCTTCTTGAAGCAAGAAGCATAGCACAGATAACAAGCTCCTTAACAGCGTTAGCGTTAGCACCGGGAGTATTGAAAACAACAATACCCTGCTCAGCACACTTGTCAACAGGAATATTATTTACACCTGCACCTGCTCTTGCGATAGCAAGAAGGCTTGCAGGCATCTCATAGTCGTGCAGCTTTGCAGAACGTACCATTATAGCGGTAGGCTCAGCACACTCATCTGTAACAGTGTAAGCAGCCTTGTCGAACTTGTCGGTTCCGCAGGCAGCTATCTTATTCATCGTAAGAATATTGTACATTTCTATCAGTCCTTTTCAAAAATATCATTCAAAATCGGCAACAGCCCAGAGCGTTTAACGTTCTGAGCTATGCCTGAGTCATTATTATGCGTTTTCAGCCTCGAACTTCTTCATGAACTCTACAAGCTTCTCAACGCCCTCGATAGGCATTGCATTGTAGATAGAAGCTCTCATACCGCCTACAGTTCTGTGACCCTTGAGGTTCTCAAAACCTGCAGCCTTAGCCTCAGCTACGAACTTCTTGTCAAGCTCCTCATCGCCTGTAACGAAAGGAACATTCATCAGTGATCTGTCCTCAGGAACTACTGTACCCTTGAACAGCTTGCTGCTGTCGAGGAAATCATAAAGGATCTTAGCCTTCTTCTCGTTATGAGCCTTCATTCCCTCAAGGCCGCCCATCTTCTTGATCCACTTGAATACCTTGCCGCAAACATAAATGCCGTAGCAGGGAGGTGTGTTGTAAAGTGAAGCATTGTCAGCCTGCAGCTTCCAGTTCATCATGGAAGGTGTCTGAGCAAATGCAGGGCCGTCAGCGATAAGGTCCTCACGAACTATAACGATCTGAACACCTGCAGGGCCGACGTTCTTCTGTACACCGCCGTATACAACGCCATACTTTGTAACGTCGATAGGTTCGCTCAGGAAGCAGCTTGATACGTCAGCAACGAGCTCCTTGCCCTTTGTGTTAGGAAGAGTCTTATACTTTGTTCCGTAAATAGTGTTGTTCTCGCAGATGTAAACATAGTCTGCATCCTCAGGAATATCGAGGTCAGAACAATCAGGAATGTAGGAGAAGGTCTTGTCAGCCGAGGAAGCTACTCTTACTACCTCACCGAACTTCTCAGCCTCAGCAGCTGCCTTCTTAGCCCACTGACCTGTGATGATGTAAGCAGCCTTGCCGTTCTTCATCAGGTTCATAGGTACCTCAGCGAACTGCAGGGAAGCTCCGCCCTGTCTGAAGATGACCTTGTAGTTGTCGGGAATGTTCATAAGGTCTCTGAGGTCCTTCTCAGCGTCCTTGATGATCTCGTCATAAGCCTTGGAACGATGGCTCATTTCCATTACGCTCATGCCTGTTCCCTTGTAGTCGAGCATTTCGTCTGCACACTCCTTGAGCACTTCCTCGGGAAGTACCGCAGGACCTGCACTAAAGTTATAAACTCTGCCCATTTTTAAAAACCTCCAATTAAATAATATAGCAAATATATTATAAAACATTCCTCAAAAAAAGTCAATAGCAATTCCTACACTTTGACTAATCTTTAACGTATTGAAACATTTTTTTTACATAATCTCATCGCAGACACATCCTGTAGTGTGCCGCCCTGTTTTAAAGTGCAGGTTTAGGGTCTCCTGTCAAGGTGCATAAAATTTAATATTTTGTATTGACAATATGAAAGAATTGTTGTATAATATTAATAGTTGTTGACAGCCGTTTTTTCGGCGAGTGATTATCTGAAAGGATTGATATAATTGGCAAAGAAACAGGAAAGCATCGGCGATACACTTGTCCGCCTTTATAAAGAGGGCTATTCTACAGAAGAGATCGCTAAGGAGGTAGGAATGCCTGCGGGCAACGTTCCTAATATCCTTGAAAAGCACTGGCCTGATTACAGAAGCTTTATTCAGCCTGAAAGGAGCGGCTCTGAGCCTGCAGCTAACGGCAAGAAGGGATTCCCCTTCGGCAGAAAGGCAAAGAACGACAAGCCTGCTGTAACTGCTGAGCCTTTTACACCGTCGCTCAATCTCACTATGGATGATGACGGCTTTGTTGACCACAGTGTAGCAGGAATAGCATCTATGCTCAACAAGGGCAGGAGCGCAAAAGAGGTCGCAGAGTTTTTTGGCAAGGACATCAATGATATAAAGGCAGTCGAGAACGTTATGGATGAGCATTTTGCCAGACTTAACGAGCACAAGGGTCCGAAGATCGGGGCTGAAGCTAAGCCCGAGCCTAAGGAGGAGCCGAAGATCGAAGATCCTAAGGTTGACCAGAAGGTGGTTAATCTTGCTAACAGCATAGCTAAGAGAAACAGCACATCTACCTTTGAGACAGGAGCTGCAGAGGCAAGTCCTGTAAAGCAGCCCGAGCCTGTCAAGGAGCCTGAGCCGCTGCCTGCTGAGAACCATGTACCTCAGCCAAGCGAGTCTGTAAAGGCTGAGGAGCCTGTAATGGAAGAGCTTCAGGTACCCGATCTGTCTTATGATGACGGAATCGCAGAGATGCCTTCGATAGAGCCTATCGAGCTTGATGATGATATTAAGGTCGAGCAGGTATATGAGTCTACAATGCCTTCTATTGAGGAGGAGATGGCTCAGAGAGCAGCAGAGCAGAAGAAGCTTGAAGCAGAAAAAGCAAGTATCGCAAATTTCAGTAAGAATATGGAGGAAGAAGTTATGAGCCCACAGGAAAAAATGCGTATGTTCGCACAGGAGCAGATCGAGCAGAACAACAAGAAGATCGACGAGCTGCAGCTTGGTATAGCTGACAAGGAGAACAAGTCCATAGAGCTTGGCAAGCAGGCTGATGAGATCTATTCACAGATTATCGCACTGCAGGAGAAGGCAAAGGGCTTCAGCAGTGAGAAGGAGAAGCTTGATGTTGAGATCGGTCAGGTCAAGGGCGACATTGAGGGTCTCAAGAGAGAGAACGAGGAGTTCAAGTCTTACATCAAGTAATACATATAAATCAAAGCTCACGTCTTTTCGGCGTGAGCTTTTTTGCGTCGCAATAATAGAGAGTAAAACTGCTCATAGGCGGCTTTAGTCGTTTATATTGAATTCCACCATCATAGTATCGCTCATAGACAGATACTTGTTATCGGTGATAATAAGGTGATCAAGTATCTTTATGCCGTATTCACGCAGCTTTCTGCAGAGCTTTTCCGTGAAGATGATATCCTGCTCCGATGGAATACAGCTGCCGTTCGGATGGTTATGAGCAAGTATCACATAATTGCACTTGCTGTTGAGCGTCAGACGAACAAGCAAAGAAAGGTCTATCTCTGCTTTATAAAAATCTCCTGTAGCGATAACCTCAGACTTGATGACCTGCAAAGCGTTGCTCAAAAGTATTGCTCTTACCTTCTCCTTGGGCTCCCATAGAAAGCTTCTCATGACAGCTTTGTAAAGCTCATCCTTATTGTTAAAGGTGAGCATTTCTGCGTTTTTCTTGTAGGTATATATCATCATTTGCCTGATGAAGCTGATGCTAACCGCAATATTGTGGTTCATGCCCTCAACACTTTCGAGCTCCTCTATCGAGGCGCCGAGAACTCTTTCGAGGGAATGGAATCTCTCTATAAGTGCGTGAGCCAGCTCGTTTGTGTTTTTGCGTGAAACATAGGGGTAGAGAAGCATCTCAGCGACCTCGTGCTCTGAAAAGGAGCTGAGGTCTTTCGCCTGCTCGAAGCGGTTTCTCATTCTTTCTCTGTGGCCTTCGTGAGGGTTTTTGTTTTCGTTATCCATCAATTACACCTGTCTGTTTACTAAAAGAGCATGCTTTTGGCGGCCTGCTCTTTAATTGTTTATCTTCTTGATGTCTGCTTCGCTGAGGAAGCCTTCTTGCTTGCCTTTGCGTTCTTTGCTCTGTGAGCCTTCCAAGTAACCCAAAGAGTAGGAGCTATGCAGTTTGATGAATAAACACCTGCGATCATACCGATTATAAGCGGGAATGCAAAGCTGATAATGGAGCTTACTCCGCAGATAACGCATACGATGCAAACTGTTGCCATTGCAAGAACTGTTGTGACTGTAGTGTGTATAGAACGTCCGAGTGTTTGTGTTACCGAAAGGTTTACGAGCTGTTCAAGGCTCAGCTTTCTGCCGAGGATCCTCTCGTTTTCTCTGATACGGTCATAAATGATGATCGTAGCGTTGATAGAGTAACCGAGGATAGTCAGCATAACTGCCATAAAGTTCGCACTGATATCAAAGCGGCAGATAACGAAGCAGCCGTATACCATGCACATATCATGGAACAGGGCAACTACCGAGAACACACCTGCGGAAAGACCGCCGATATTTCTGAATCTGAATGCGATGTAGATGATCGTGATGACCATTGCGAACAGGCAGGCAACCAGACACTTGAAGAAGAAGTTCATACCGTTTGAAGCTTCAACGTCGTTTGTCTCGAAAACCTCGATGTTGTTGTCTGCAAATTTCTCTGCAAGGGCATTCTTTAGCTTTGTCTGCTTGTCATCGCTGATACCCTTTGAGGAAGAGAAGGAGATCTTTACAGTCTTGCTGTTTGACTGGGAGTCCTCTCCTTTAGTAACTGTGGCGTCCATGTCAAGGGTGTCCTTAACGACATCATTAACATCGTTTGTTGTGAGCTCACCCTCATAGGTATAGGTGAGGATCGTTCCGCCCTTGAACTCAATTGCGACCTTTGGCTTGATAGTAACGGACAGAATAATGAACAGTGCGATAAGGCTGAGTGATATACAGTAGAATATCTTCTTTTTGCCTACCACGTTCAGAACCTTCTTACCGTTTACCATCTTGGGGTCGTTCTGCTCTGTATTTTCAGCCGCAAGTGTCTGATTCTGATTCTTTTCACTCATATCACACACCTCCGTAAAGCTTTCTGTTCTTGAAGCACTTGAACTTCGAGAGTGACGAGAGCATCAGTCTCGAGCAGAAGATACCGAACACGAAGTTAAGCACAATACCTACGAGCAGTGTATAACCGAGGGAGTAGATGGTTCCTGCGGTGGTTGCTCCGAATGCTGCAAACAGAGGGCTGAGAACAGTTCCGAAGAGGCTGTCTGTAGGACCGAAGGCACCCATCAGGATAACAGCAACGAATACAACAGTGATGTTTCCGTCGAATACGGCAGCCCATGCTCTCTTATAGCCAAGCTCGATAGCGCCGTTAAGGCTCTTGCCGTTTCTGAGCTCTTCCTTTATTCTCTCATAGGTTACAACGTTTGCATCGACGCCCATTCCGACTGCAAGTATGATACCTGCGATACCGGGTATTGTAAGCGTGAAGCTGTTGAGGTTCCCGAAGAAGCCTGTGATGCAGGCGATAGTGCCGACAACCTGTCCGAAAAGGGAGATTGCAGCTACAAAGCCCGGGAGCTTATAAATGATTATCATATAAAGAGCGATAATTCCAAAGGCGATAATTCCTGCAAGGAGCATTGCGCTCTTTGCGCCCTCACCGAGTGTAGGTGATATGATGTTTGTGCTTGTAGTAACAAGCTTGAAGGGGATAGAACCTGCATTGATCTTATCAGCAAGGCTCTTAGCCGACTCATAAGTGAAGTTACCCTCGATAACGCACTTTCCGTCAGTAATGGCGGAGTTTACATTAGGAGCTGAAATGCAGTCCTCGTCCATCCAGATAGAGATGCTGCCGTTTCCTGCAAGCTCGGTAGTTGCAGCCGCAAATGCTTCCTTGCCGCTTTCTTTAAGAGTAAGGCTAACAAGATACTCGATGTTTCCTGTGGACTCGTTCTGTCTCTGAACTGCCTCGGCCTTCTTTACATCGTTACCTGTAAGTACCTCCTCGCCTGTTTGCTCAGAGCCCTTTCTGAAGGTGAGCTGAGCTGTTTCTCCAAGCTCGGAGACCGCAGACTCAGGGTCGAAATCGACCTCGTCTGCCTGCCACGGGAACGAAACTATTACCTTATAATTGTTGTAGTCAACATAGACCTCACTGTCAGTAACGTTCATGCTGACAAGCCTCTGCTCGATAACTGCCTTGGCTGCGTCCATTTCGTCTTTCTTAGCCTTATAGTCATCAGCAGGCTGAAATGTTGCGTTTACACCGCCCTGGATATCAATACCCCAGCGGATAGTGTCAACGCCCTTGATGTAATCCGTCTTAATATCACCGTAGTAGGTATGCACGCCTGCAAA
>ONLC01000268.1 GCA_900318545.1 uncultured Eubacteriales bacterium | reverse complement strand
AAGAGGTTTACTTCCTTGAATTCTGCGAGAGCTTCTACTGCCCTTTTGCTCATCATTCTGTAGTCAGCATGATTGTAGGTGATCTCAACGCCCATTTTTTCAAGAAGCTTATAGTAAAGCTGAGCCGTGTTTCTCTTGAATGCGGTGTCCTTCTCTCTTGAGGAACGCACTCCGTAAACTATCTCGCAGCCCTCAGCTCTCTTATCGAGGAAACCGTCTATAGCATCTATATCGTCCTGAAGGTCGGCGTCCATCGAAACGATGATGTCGGCATATTCCTTTGCGGTCATAAGGCCTGCAAGCAGGGCGTTCTGATGACCCTTGTTTCTTGAAAGCGAGATACCTGTGAAATATCCGCTCAGCCCGTGAAGCTTTTCAATGACCTCCCAGGTTTTGTCCTTTGAGCCGTCATTTACGAACATTACTTTGCTTCTCGGAGAGATCCTGCCGCCCTCAATAAGCTCGGACATTTTCTTCATAAGTGCCTTAGCCGTTATAGGGAGCATTTCCTCTTCGTTGTAGCAGGGGATAACAATATACATTATTTCTGCCATTTTGTCTCTTATTCTCCTTTTTGTATATATCTATTCTATTACGAAAAGGCGTGATGCATTTTCGTTTGTGATATCTATCATTTTCTGGGGGTCGAGTTCTTTTATCTCTGCGGCGATCTTAGCTACCTCCTCAATCATAAAGCTTTCGCTTCTTTTTCCTCTGTAGGGAGGCGGTGCCATATAGGGGCAATCGGTCTCAAAGAGGATCCTGTCGAGGGGGAGAGCATCTAGAACTGCCCTGCCCTTTTTATTATTCTTAAAAGCCAGCGAGCCGGTAAAGCCCACATACATACCCAGCTTTACCACCTCAAGGGCAGTTTCTGCCGAGCCCGAAAAGCAGTGCATAACGCCTTTGGGCTTATATCTTCTGAGTATCTCCATACAGTCCTGAGTTGCATCTCTGCAGTGAACTATTATCGGAAGATTCTTTTCCAGTGCAAACTGCACCTGACGCTCAAAGAGCATTATCTGCCTTTCCTTATTATAGCCCTCATAGTGATAGTCAAGCCCTATCTCACCGACAGCCACAAGCTTTCCTGTAGGAAAAGCCTTATTATATAGCCTTTCAAGCTGTTCCTCCCAGTCCTCGGGGAGCTCATCTATCACCTCGGGGTGAAAGCCTATAGAAGTATAAAAGCGATCATACTTTTCAGCCATTTCTATTCCGAACTCAGAAGATGGCACATCGGTAGATGCATGAAGGAGCTTGTCTATAGGGGAGCTCTCATCGGTAAGCATAAAGTCAAGGAGCTTATCCCTGTCCTCATCAAAGGCTGAGTCATTATAGTGGCAGTGCGAATCAAAAATACCTTTAATTTTTCTGCACCCTTTCCAAGCGGCAAAAAAACCGCTTATATATTATAACACAGATTTTATGATTTGTAAACCATTTTTTATTTTTCTTTTTTAAACACCAGAAGCTTGCTGATAAAGTAGTTGAGAACTATCGTCACAACGGAAACTATGATCTTTGCGATTATCTCCTGCATTTTGAAGGTATTGGTCATAACATTGAGAAGCAGTGTTTCCACAACAAGGGTAAAGAGCCTTCCTGCGAAGAAGGCCGCACATTCCCTGACTACGGCACCTGTTCCGTGTGCCTTGTCCTCGAACACCCATGTTCTGTTAGTAACATAGGCGAAGGTAACGGCACATATCCACGAGATTATATTAGCGATAGTTACATCATAGTCTATCGTGAAGCCGAGAAGCTTTCCCTTTCCTATGTGGAGTATATTCATCGGTATTGCGAAGAATATAACGCTGACAACGGTAGTCAGCCCTCCGAAGAAGAGGTACAGAAGCACCTCCTTATGAGCCTTATAGAACGGCTCGAACTTTTTCAGAAAACCCCAGCCCATTATTTTGTCGAATATATCTTTTTTTTCGTTCTCCATTCCTGTTCCTCTTTCTATTCGCTGATATCGTCAAGTGAGAGCGTAGCAACCGCATTGAGTGACTCATCTGCTCTCTTTCCTGCGAGGTAATCATAGTATCCCTGACAGGCTATCATAGCACCGTTGTCTCCGCAGTATTTAAGCTCGGGCAGGTAAAGCTTCCAGCCTCGTTTTTCGCATTCCTCGGTGAGCTTGTCTCTCACTCCCGAGTTTGCCGAAACTCCGCCTGCGCAGGCAATAGTGGTATAGCCGAAGGTCTTAGCCGCAAGTACAGTTTTCTCAGCGAGGGTATCTGCTACAGTTTTCTGGAAAGACGCTGCCATATCCTCGGGCTTTATTTTTTCGCCCTTCTGCTCTGCGTTATGAACCTGATTTATGACCGCGGTTTTCAGTCCCGAGAATGAAAAGTCGAACTCACTTCCGACAATTCTCGGCTTTGGAAGCTTAAAGGCAGTCGGGTCGCCAAGCTTAGCTGCCTGATCTATGAATTTTCCGCCCGGGTACTCATAGCCCAGAGTTCTTGCCGCCTTATCAAAGCACTCTCCTGCGGCATCATCACGGGTACGCCCGATAACGTGGTATCTGGTATAGTCTTTTACCTCGATCAGATGTGAATGTCCTCCCGACACCACAAGGCAGAGGTACGGCGGTTTAAGCTCTGGGTGAGAG
>ONLC01000130.1 GCA_900318545.1 uncultured Eubacteriales bacterium | reverse complement strand
TAATAAAAAAATATGGGAATACTTATTCGAGATAGGTTCGTATTCCGGATGTCACCAACTGCCTGAAAGAAGTTTCTTTTATAAAGGGCATCAATTTCCTGTCTGTGCAAGATGTTGTGGTGTTCTGATAGGAGAACTGCTCTCAATTATTACACCATCTCGTATATGTAAAAAAACTATAATAAAATGCTTATTCTTTGATTTACTAATGTTTATAGATTGGTTTATTCAATTTATAGGCGTTAAAGAGTCTAATAACAAAAGAAGATTAATATCTGGTATTTTGGGCGGCTATGGTGCTTGGAAGCTCTATATTATAGGTATAAAAAAGATTATTAATGTACTAAAAAACATCACCGTGCAAAACAATTCTGCACGGTGATTGCTTTTTATGTATTTATTTTTTTATTCCTCTATCATTGTCACGCTCTTCATCACCTGCGGTGCAAGAGGCTTATCACAAAAATCAGTATCAACCGATGCTATCTCATCAACAGCTTCAATTCCCTCTATGACCTTACCGAATGCCGCATAGTGACCGTCAAGGTGAGGTGCGTCAGCGTGCATGATAAAAAACTGCGAGCTTGCAGAGTTCGGATCCATCGACCTTGCCATTGAGAGCACTCCTCTTGTGTGCTTAATTGGGTTGTTCACACCGTTTGCAAGGAACTCTCCCTTGATCTTATTCTTAGAACCGCCTGTTCCTGTTCCGAGAGGGTCTCCGCCCTGTATCATAAAGCCCGAGATTATCCTGTGAAAGCCAAGGCCGTTATAGAAGCCGCTTTTAACAAGGCTCACGAAGTTCTCAACCGTGATCGGTGCAGCCTCGGGATAAAGCTCGAGGGTTATTTTCTTTCCGTTTTCCATTTCAATTTGTGCTTTCATTTTTTCTTCTCCTTTTGTATTCCGGATTCTTATACTTATGTTTATATACCACATCAACTACAGGCAGTGCAAACACCATAAGCGGCATAAACGTCAGAAGCCCGTTATAAAAATAGTTACAGTGATAGTAAGCATTCTGGTTAATTACCGCCCAGTTCCAGGAGGTAAAAAACACTGCAATCATCAGAGTGAAGATGTCGGCATATATCTTTACAAGGTTCCTGAACTTATCGTTGCCCGTTTTGTTAAGCTTGGGCGATTCCTTCAGCTTATCGGACAAAGACCTGCAAAGCTGTAAAAGTATCGTCAGTATCGTCCCTGCCACAAAGGGGTAAAAGCCGAACCTCTTGCTTGCGAACACATCAAAGCCCTTAGGATCAAAGTGTATGCCTATCTCATCTTCAAGGCCGCCATAGGAGATCAGAAACCATATCAGCGAACCGCCGTACATCACTGCAGTCAGTATAAGCGTGATCCTATGAAGCCTTTTCAGCCTGCTCATAGCCGTCACCTCTGCGATAAAAAATACCGCTCGGCCTCCTGCTTATGAGACCGAACGGTCTTTTCTTAGTCTTCTTTTTTCTTCGGAAGCCAGCCCTTCTCGAACTGATCCATAAGCTGACGGAAATAAATAGTCTCAGCAATAGGTGTTTTCTTGAACATTCCTGCCTTCTCGTAGGTGTCGCAGATGATAAAATCTCTGATACCCTCGGCATTCGTTACCGAATACAGTCTGTTTGTGCGGCAGAACGTGCCGTCACCGTTTATGCGGTTCTTGTCAAAGCAGCAGAATATATCCTTAGCCATAAGCTCTGCAAGCCTTGTGGTCTTCTCGTACTGGCTCAGGTCACTCCACTGATCAAGGTCCTCCTTGAAGAACTCCAGCACAGGTACGCCGTTTACCTCCATTCTCTTGAACACCCTTACAAGACACCTTGCGGCGTCATCCTCGGTAAGCTTTTCAAGCCTTGCGTTCTTGAACTCAAGTATGTATGGCTCAACAGTCGCATAGAAAAGCTTGTCATAGGGGAACGGCTTACCCTTTCCCGAAAACTTAATTATCGGATTATCTGTATTGATACTGATACTCAAAATTAATCTCTCCCATTTATATATTTATTCCTGGGGCTTTCTGTCTGCATACATTTCGTTGAATTCCTTTACCTTGTTCTCAAGGTAATCCTGATCCATAGCCTGAATCTCATCATCATCACCGCTGTGGTCGATAGTACCGAGCGCCTCTACCTTGTCCTGCTCAGCCTCAACGCCCTGAATGTCCTTATACTCGGGATAATCCTCGGGCTTTTTGGCATAAGGCAGCTCAGCTACCTTTGCATCGGTCTCCTCCTGAGTTATCTCGGAGATATTTCCCTTTGCAGCCTCTTCCTCGGCAGTCTTCTTATCGTGCTCATCGTACATCTCCTGCATCTTATCCTCAATGCCCTCAATGTGGGCTACAGTGATGTCCTCCTTATGAGACTCCACGTACTTTGCGTGCTCCTCAGCATAGAGCTTCTCATACTCCTCCTGAGCATCAGCAACCTCGCCGTCCTTTACAGGATTAACATCATAATCCTTGTAGGTCTTTACAGGCTCTGCCGACTTTTCCTCCAGCTCCTTTTCAAGCTGCTCCATCTTGGTCTTGATGACCTCAGGCTCAATATTGTCGTTCACCTTTTCTGTATGAACGGCATCATGCTTGGACTCCTTTATAGAAACCGTACCGTCGCTGTTTTTCTTTGTTCTGACAGGAGTGTTCCAGATATCATCCGGATTCACTGCAGCACTGCCGGCCGGCTGTTTTTTTATCTCAGGCGTTTTAGCTTCCTGTGAATTTTTCTTGTTGAAAAGACCCATTGAATAAGCCCCCCTTTTCAAATTCAATAATACAGAATATTATCACTTACTATTATACTATATTTCCGCAGAAATTGCAAACAATTTCAGTCAAACATTTTGCACGATTTTTTCTCTATCTTTTGTACATTTTGTTCGCAATTAATTTTTAGTTAATAAAAAATTAAATTACAGTTAAAGTAATGCTTGCTCAAATTTGTTATACTTAATTTGTAAAATGTTTTAATTGTATATTAAATTATTAAACTAATTAATATTGTTGTCAAGAGTGCCCTCCCGAGCGTAAAACGGAGGCCATCTTGCGAAAGGAGAAAGAATTATGGCAAGATCTTCACTTGGAGTTACCGCTACCGAGCTCTTCGCCTGCAACCCGTACAGAGTGCTCGGTGTAGCAGTTGACACACCGGCCAAGCAGATCCACGAGGTATACCTTAAGCTGACGGCAATGGCTGCTGTAGGTGAGACCGACAATTACAAAACCAATTTTGATTTCGATTTTCTACCGCCGTTCACAAGGACCGAGAAGGATCTCAAAACTGCCTACGGAAAGCTTGCAAGCCTTGGCTACAAGTGCTTTGCTTTCTCCGACCCGCTGTTTTCGGCATCGCTGAATATTGATGACGTAATGCTCAATCTTGAGGACATCACCTGCTATGACTGCTTCCTCAGATGCTATATGTGGCTTATCACCAACGACAGAGATTTTGAAGAGCCCGAGCTCTGGGTGCCTCTTTGCCAGTACATAGATAAGCTTATCAAGTCTACCGAGAAGGACTGGCCTAAGTACTTCGACCACAGAGTTGCCCCGGATGAGGACGAGGCAGCCTCCTTAAAGGCGTTCCATGCGACCTTCTCCGACCTTATCCTGCTGCCTATCAAGGAGCTGGTAAGGGGCTCAATGAAGTTCAGGTCTGCGGTTGCGATAATCGCAGCAGGCGGAGTTGACGTTGAGGAGAAGTTTGAGAAGATAGACATTCCTCAGGCTAACAAGGCAAAGCCCGGTTTCCCCGAGCCAAAGCTTAAAATAGCTGTCAAGGACGGCGAGGAGTACTACGATGTAAACACAGGCTCGATGATGAGCTTTGCTGCGACATCCCCCTCTGCGGTTGAGAGCAACGAGTTTGCGGCTGCGGCATCTGCTATTTCGGCTGATGCTATCACTGCCGAAGAGCCCGAGATACCTAAGCCCAGTGTTCCGAAGCCAAGCGTTCCTACACCCTCTGTGCCTGCACCGAGTTCTGCTGCGGAGCCTGCTCCCGAGCCCGAGGCACCTGCCGCTGATGACGGTCTGCCGCCATTGAAGCACGTTGAGGAGATCACAGCTCCTACAAGCAGAAAGGTAGTTATCCCGAAGCCTTCTGTTCCGACTGAACCCGTATCCGAGATACCAAAGCCCAGTGTACCGACGCCAAGTGTACCGACGCCAAGCGTGCCGGCTCCGAGTGCAAAGGCAGAGTCTGCTGTACCTGCTCCAAGTGTGCCTAAGCCCTCTGTACCGACTCCGAGTGTTCCTGCACCGAGTGTTACAGCTCAGCCTGCTCAGACAGCTGCTCCTGCAGAGAATGACCCGACAAAGGCATTTGCTGACGGCGGCGTTTCAGAGATGAGAGCAAAGGGTCTGAAGATAAATGCACCTGTTGACCTCTATGCTAAGGAGAAGGTTCAGCAGGAAAAAGAGGAAATGGAGCCCGTTGTTTACAAGGCAGGAGCTTCATCGTTCTCGGGATTCGGCATCGGCGCTGATGCGTCTGCAAGCACTCCGAAGCCTGCGGTTCAGACCGAGGGCAGAAAGCCTTTCAGAAAAGAAAACAAGGGTCTTGCAGACCTTATTGATATGGCAGACAATGCAACCGTTGATGCAGTCCTTTCCGAGGAGGACGAGGAGAGCCTGTACACAGACGTACTTATCAAGATGCTTCGTGAGACAAGAAGCACCAAGAAGATGGAGTCTGTAGATACAGTTCACGCCTTTGATAACGGTGATGCGATAGGCTCTGCACCCGTAATAACTCAGGGTCAGGAAATGGCAGCAATCGACACCAGCACTATGGACGAGTCGCTTCTCGGCTCTTCAAGAGACCAGATCGACCCGAATGAGACCAACGCAAGAAAGCTCTTCGAGCAGAAGTACAAGGACGTAAACATCAAGGATATGATAAATCCGACCATGAGCGGAAAGCTCAAGGGCAACTACTCTGCAAACACAGCTTATACGGATTTTGAAAAACGCAAGAAGGAGAACAGGTCTGCGATAGCTACCGTAGCAGGACTTTTAGGCTTTGTTATAGTTCTGCTGGCGATAGTATTGTTCCTGACAAGCAACGGGCTCTGAGCCTGAAAACCAAGTTAAACCGATTGATACCGCACAGAAAAAAATGTGCGGTATCTGTTTACGGAAATACTTAATAAGACGCAAAAGAGCTGTGACCTCACAAAAAGGTACAGCTCTTCTTTTTATTTCCTGTTATCAGCTGATCTGTATTTTTCACGGGTTGCCCTTCCGCCTCTGATGTGACGCTCCTCTTTGTTTTTGTCAAGAAGATGACGCACCTTTGAGTAAAGGCTCGGTGATGCCGTTTTAAGGCGTTCGCTTACGTCCTTATGTACTGTAGACTTGCTTATCCCGAAGGCTTTGGCACAGGCTCTGACTGTACACTGCTTCGACAGCATATATTCCCCGAGTATCACAGAGCGAGGCTTTTCGGCACTCATGGCACCTCTGCTCCCCGGAATTTATACGGCTCGGTATGAGAGCTTTCATACATTTCAAACACCCCTTGAACAGAATTGACTTTACGTCAGTACTATTCTATTCAGAGAGCAGTCAGCTTATGCAGGATCATCACAAAGTCATAACGTTAGCAAGAAAAATGCCAGGAGCTCTTGAAAAACAGGAGAATATGATTTATAATATAATGAAACGGATAATCTTGCAACAGGAGGAGAAATGATGAAGAAGAAAACCACGGTACAGGAGGTCGCTCGTGCAGAGGCCTCTCCCGATAAGGGCCTGAGCGAGGCTCAGGTAAAGGAGCGTATATCTGCGGGGCAGTCAAACCTGCCTGTCGACCCGCCCTCGAAGTCTACCGCACAGATAATTGCAGAAAACGTGTTTACATACTTTAACTTTGTGTTTGCCTGCATAGCGGCAGTGCTTATTTTCATAGGCTCCTACAGAGATCTTACCTTTCTGCCCGTTATTATCGCAAACACTCTGATAGGTATTATTCAGGAGCTGCGTGCAAAGGCACTGCTCGGAAAGCTTACGGTGCTCAATTCACCGATGACCCTTGCTGTGCGTGACGGAAAGGAGCAGAAGCTTCGTTCCGAAGAGCTGGTGCTTGATGACATAGTCATCTTCAAGGCAGGCGACCAGATACCTGCCGATGCAGTCGTTATTGACGGAAGGGCATCAGCGAATGAGGCTCTTCTTACAGGTGAGGCTGACGAGATCATCAAGGAGAACGGTGCAGAGCTTATGAGCGGAAGCTTCATCGTTTCAGGAAGGTGCAGGGCAAGGCTTACAAGAGTGGGTGCCGAGTCATACGTTTCTAAGCTGACATTACAGGCTAAAAAGAGCAAGTCGGGAGAGCAGTCAGAGATGATACGCTCGCT
>ONLC01000276.1 GCA_900318545.1 uncultured Eubacteriales bacterium | reverse complement strand
TTTTGTGCAACCCTACAGTTTGAAAAAATGAAATATCACACATCACACATCACACGGCAGGGAAAAAGCCCACTCCGAAATGAAGTGGGCTAAAATATTATAATATTCTTGCACTATCCGTGCTGTGCTTTAGAATCCGAGAATAGCCTTGAAATCCTCGGAGATCGTCTTTTCAAGAGCGGCAGCTGCCTCTCTTGTATCTCCGATAGTTGTGTAGTATGCCTTTATCTTAGGCTCGGTGCCCGAGGGTCTGATAATTACGCTTGCACCGTCAGCAAGCCTGAACGCAAGAACATCGCTCTTCGGCAGCTTGATAGCGGTCTTCTCACCCGTAGCAAGGTCAGTCTCCTCAGAAGTGAGATAATCACCGACCTTCTCGGTTTTCAGTCCGCCGATAGCCTTCGGAGGATCGTTTCTGAGACCTGTCATGATCTCCTTCATTCTCTCCATACCGCTTGCACCCTCGCACTGGAAGGAGCTCTGAGTATGAACATAATTTCCGTACTGAGCATAAAGGTTATCTCTTGCCTGCAGAAGCGAAATACCCTTTGTTCTGTAGAACGCAGCCATCTCACAGATAAGCATAGATGCCACAACAGCGTCCTTATCTCTTACATACGAGCCTGCAAGGTAGCCGTAGCTCTCCTCAAATCCGAAGATGTATCTGTTATCCTCGCCGTCCTTTTCAAGGAAGCCTATCTGCTCACCTATAAACTTGAAGCCTGTGAGCACATCTCTGAGCTCAACTCCGTACTCAGCAGCTATCTTCTTGCAGATGTCTGTAGTAACTATAGTCTTTACCGCAACAGGTCTTTCGGGCATTGTGCCGAGAGCAGTTCTCTCCTGACAGATATATTTAAGAAGCATAGCTCCTACTTCATTTCCTGTGAAAAGCACATACTCGCCGTCATTACCTGGCACTGCGATACCAACTCTGTCGCAGTCGGGGTCGGTAGCAAGAAGAAGATCGGGCTTAACGCTCTCACAAAGCTCCAGACCCTTAGCCAGAGCCTCTTTTATCTCGGGGTTCGGGAACGGGCAGGTCGGGAAATTACCGTCAGGCAGCTCCTGCTCGGGAACAACAGTGACTTCCTTGATACCTATTCTCTTGAGTATCTCTCTTACAGGCTTGTTTCCCGTACCGTTAAGAGGTGTATAAACTACCTTTAGTCCGCTGTCGGCAACAAGGTCTGTATGAATGCCCTGCTCCTGCACCTTAGCGTAGTACTTCTCCAGCACCTCCTGACCGATGTAGGAGATCATACCGTTCTTTACGCCCTCTTCATAGTCCATGACCTTAGCTCCGCCGAACATAGGCACAGCATTGATCTTTGAAATAACAGTGTTAGCAACATCAAGCGTGATCTGGCAGCCGTCCTCGCCATAGACCTTATAGCCGTTATACTTAGCAGGGTTATGCGAAGCAGTTATCATAATACCTGCCTGACAGCCGCACTCTCTTACAGCCCATGAAAGCATAGGTGTAGGCATAAGCTCTGTATAAATATGTACCTTTATACCGTTTGCAGCAAGAACAGCAGCAGCCTCTTTTGCAAACTTATCGGACTTTATTCTCGAATCATAGGAAATAGCAACGCTGCCGTTTTCAAAGGACTCGTTCACATAATCAGCAAGACCCTGAGTAGCACGTCTTATAGTATAAACATTGAGCCTGAACGAGCCTGCACCGATAACTCCCCTGAGTCCGCCCGTACCGAATTCAAGGTCACGGTAGAACCTGTCCTTTATAGCTTCCTCATCGCCCTCAATGGACTTGAGCTCCTCGATAAGATCGGGGTCATCTACAGCCTTTTCCAGCCACAGCGAATACAGTTCCATTTCTGTCATTATTATCACCTCAAAAGCATATTCTGAAAACCACACACGGTCATTTTCATACACAGCTATTATACCACAAGCCCTCTGATTTTTCAATAGCCTATCCTGACTTTTTATTGTTTTTTAATATTCTAAACGTTTTCTGTCCTATATAATCGTTTCCACAAAAAACAAAGCCCCTCCGTGCACTATTGCACACAGAAGAGCGAATGTCCCTGTCTATTCTGCACCGCCGCATATCTCGGGCGGTGATTATGTTTTCTGTCAGATGTTAAGGCTTGTAAGTGCCTCTGCTGCTGCAAAGCCAATGATCGCCAGTACAATAAGTGTTGAAAAGATAGCCGGTTTCATTCTCTCACCCTCTTTTGATGTCTGCACTGTTCTGTGCGTTTCTGTAATATACACCCTGAGTATCCGCAGACGGTTGCAGAAAAAAATGATTTTTTCAAAAAAGATCTGCAAAAAAAGAACCCCAATTTCGATATGTATTGCCACAAGCAGTAGTTTACTGCATTGCCTGTGAGATTTATTGGGGAAAACCTTTCTGAAGAAAGGTTCTTCCCCAAA
>ONLC01000112.1 GCA_900318545.1 uncultured Eubacteriales bacterium | reverse complement strand
GGGAAGGTAACGTTCTGAACGTCGCCTACGCACTCATAAACCTCACGAGGATTGATGAGGTACTCTGCACATCTGTACTTAACCTTCCAGGGCTCGTCCTTGTCGAGAATACAAGCCGAGAAGCTGTATACAAAGCCGTTGCAGCTCTCAAGAACACCGTGGTAGAAGCAGAGCCAGCCCTCGTCTGTCTCGATCGGAATCGGGCCTGCGCCTATCTTCTTGGACTCCCATGCTCTGAGGGGTCCCATAACGTGTCTGTGCTCGCCCCAGTACTTCATATCGGGAGACTGCGAGATGTACATATCACCGAAAGGTGTATGGCCGCTGTCAGAAGGTCTGGAGAACATCAGGTACTTATCGTTTACCTTTCTCGGGAAAAGAACACCGTTTCTGTTGAAGGGCAGGAATGCGTTCTCGCACTGATAGAAGGTCTTGAAATCAAATGTATAGCCAACGCCGATGGTGGGCTTCCAGCCGTAAGCGTTGCACCATGTTACCCAATATCTGTCCTCGATCCAGCAAACTCTCGGGTCATAGCCGTAGCCCCACTGGTTTACTTCCTCGGTAGACTTGTCAGCCTGCTCGAAAAGTATTCTTGTAGGGTTGATGTTCCAGTGAATACCGTCATCGGAGAAGCCAGCGTGCAGAGCCATATTTCTCTCCTTGTCGTCAACTCTGAAAACGCCTGCAAACTTGCCCTCGAAGGGAACTACAGCACTGTTGAAGATAGAGTTTGAAGTAGGGAGCTGATTTCTCGGGATAATGGGGTTGTCAGTATGTCTCCAGATGACCTCATTGCAATCAGCAGGCTTATCCTGCCAAGGCATATTCGGGATAGACTGACCGTTTAAGATTTTTACACTCATGGTAATATCCGCCTTTCTGTTTCATATTTTCCGACAGTCGGACAAGCGGGTCCGATATCATTTTTTCTGTCACTCTTATTAAAGCACACTTTTAGAAATTTTTCAAGCCCCCGAAAATCAATGAAAACGTTTAAAATTTCAATGTAAACGTATTCCCTGAAAATTTAACATTTTATTTACATTTCACAATAACCAAGCGAACCAAACCAGCGAAGAGAAGAACAAAAAAGCCCACACCTAAACGGGGTGGGCTCAATATCAGAATGTATCATTGTAGAAGAACTGCGACCAGAAATAATAGTTGTTTCCGTCCTTGCTGGCCTCAAATCTGGCTACTCCCATGTACTTTACGTTCGGGTTCAGTATGTTGTTCCTGTGTCCCTCTGAGTTCATCCATGAGTTGAACACTTCCTTAACTGTGGAGTTCGTGTTCATACCGTAGGCAAGGTTCTCTGCATACGCTGTCCAGTCGGGAAGTCCTACCTCTTCTATTACTGTCTCGCAGCCCCGTCCGTCAGGTCTTGAGTGCGACAAGTTCTCCGTCTGGAAATAGGCGTCTACCTGCTCGCCTGCTCTGATAAATGCCGCCTTGTCAAGAAGCTCCAGTCCGTATAGCTCGTTCAGGCCGTGCTGACGCCTTACCTCGTTCACAAGTCCCAGCAGCTCAGAGGTCTCATCACTGATATTTACATTCTTATTGTTAGCCATCGGTGACTCCGTAACTACAGGCTGCTCAGGCTCGGGCTCGTATTCTTCCTGAGGAAGCTCCTCATATATAATATAGGTGACTACCGTCGTCTGCTTTGTTGTAGTAGTGGTCTCCGTTTCGGATTCCTCTTCTTCCTTCTTCTCGGTAGTCGTGGTCGTTGTGGTCGTGGTCTTTGTAGCTATATCATCATACCCGGGAGGCACCAGCGTCTGCCCATTTATAATGATATGATCGTTTGCTACATCTATATACTTTCCTCCGATAACTACAGACAGCATAAGCTCATCAGCCGTATTAACTATCCAGATGCCCTTATCTCTCTTTTCAAGAGTATAGCTCTTTCCGTTATCGTCCTCTATGCTCGCCTTATCGACTTCTTTTCCGTCCTCTTTTATAATGAACTTGTTCGTTCCCACACACTCGATAACGATTTTATCGTAAATCTCAAACTTCGAGAAGCTCGTGTCGTAATACTCCACCTTTGTTCCCGCAAAATATACGACTCCGTTCTTTATCGCTATTACATTACCCTTATAAAGGAACTCGTTTACTTCCTTGTTCCCGACCTTACAGCTTATGCCCTTCTTGCTGAGCGTAATTGTGATCTTATCACCGTTGTCGTCTGTCAGGGTCAGGCTCTGCACTGCGTCCTTATCCTTATTCATAAGGGTATAGGTACCGTCTTTGTTCGCAAACAGAACGTACCCGCCGTCAAAATCTATCTTCCTGCACTTAACATTTGAATTAAAGGTGGTTATCTCGCCCGTTACCGTAACAGCACTCGTAACCGTCGTCGGAGAGGTCCTGAGCGTTGTTGTTATACCCGTCACAGGTGCCGACAGGCTCGCTATCCTGTTTGATGCATCACCAAGCTCACCGCATGAGCACAGCACCGCTGTCATAAAAGCACAAATTGCCGCCGCCTTCCTTTTCACAAAGGCCCACTCCTTCCGATCTTTTTCCAATTATCAGCATACCACAATAAACAGCCTTTTGTCAATGACTATTTTGTTAATTTTGCATAATCAATTTTCAAATACGAGGTGCAGACTCTCCGAAAAGTCGGATATTGTAGTGATAATGTCTGATTATTAATGGATTTTACTCTCCGATTTATGTAGAATGCCAATTGACTTTGTTGCTTCAATGTAGTAAAATGAAACTTGTAAGGCAATGGCGCCCTAGCAGTGAGTCCCACTATAAGTGTGCCCATTGTCTTTTTTTATGTTATTTTTTAGGAGGTATGACAAATGTCGTATGTTGATGAAGTCATTGCACAGGTAATTGAAAAGAACCCTGCAGAGCCTGAGTTCCACCAGGCAGTCAAGGAGGTTCTTGAGACTATCAGAGTTGTAATCGAGGCTGATGAGGAGAAGTACAGAAAGGCTGCTCTTCTTGAGAGACTTGTAAACCCTGAGAGACAGATCAAGTTCAGAGTTCCGTGGGTAGATGACAACGGACAGGTTCAGGTAAACACAGGCTACAGAGTACAGTTCAACTCTGCTATCGGTCCTTACAAGGGCGGTCTGAGATTCCACCCGACTGTAAACCTCAGCATCATCAAGTTCCTCGGATTTGAGCAGATCTTCAAGAACAGCCTTACAAGCCTTCCTATGGGCGGCGGCAAGGGCGGTTCCGACTTTGATCCTAAGGGCAAGTCTGACCGTGAGGTTATGGCATTCTGCCAGAGCTTCATGACTGAGCTTTGCAAGCACATCGGACCTAACACTGACGTTCCTGCAGGTGATATCGGTGTCGGCGGACGTGAGATCGGTTATCTGTACGGCCAGTACAAGAGAATCAGAAACGAGTTCACAGGTGTTCTTACAGGTAAGAGCATGCAGTGCGGCGGTTCTCTTATCAGACCTGAGGCTACAGGCTACGGTGCAGTTTACTACTTAGTAGAGATGCTCAAGCACTTCGGTGACAGCATTGAGGGCAAGACTGTTGCAGTATCCGGCTTCGGTAACGTTGCTTGGGGTACTATCAAGAAGATCAATGAGCTTGGCGGTAAGGTTGTAACTATTTCCGGTCCTGACGGTTATGTATATGACGAGGCAGGCATCAACACTGAGGAGAAGGTAAACTACCTCCTCGAGATGAGAGAGGACAAGTTCGGTGTTCCTTTCTTCGCAGGCAAGAGACCTTGGGAAGTTAAGGCTGACATCTATATGCCTTGTGCTACTCAGAACGAAGTCGAGATCGACGACGCTAAGAACATCGTAGCTAACGGCACCAAGTACTATGTTGAGGTATCCAATATGCCTACAACACTCGAGGCTGTTGAGTACCTGAGAGCTAACAACGTTATCGTTGCTCCTTCCAAGGCAGTAAACGCAGGCGGTGTTGCAGTATCAGGTCTTGAGATGAGCCAGAACTCCATGAGATACAACTGGACAGCAGAGGAAGTTGACGCTAAGCTGAAGGACATCATGAAGAACATCTTCAACTCCTCTATCGAGGCTGCTAACAAGTACGGCAAGGGCGATGATCTTATCGCAGGCGCTAACATTGCAGGCTTCCTCAAGGTCGCAGAGGGTATGCTCTGGCAGGGTGTTTGCTAATAGCTTATAAGGTAATTCCGACCTTTCAGGTAATGCTCCCCGCCGCAAGGCGGGAGTCTTACCGACCTTGATATGAGGTGAAAAAACGCAGTCAGCATGATGTGCGGCTGCGTTTTATGTTTGCTGACGCATGGGCTGACATAGCTCATACCTCATAAATAACAAAGGCTCCGCAGAGGCAAAAGTCTCTGCGGAGTCCTTTTTTCTTGATATCTGCCGCCATAAGCAACACTTTACCATATCCCCGCAGGAACTGTTTGGAAAGAACCTTTCTGATACAAGGTTCTTCCCCATAGCTTCTGCATATAGTGCGTAAATCAGCTGTTACCAGAGCTTTTTTATACCGAGGATATGTCTTTTTATTGCGGTAACATCGAGCATATCGACCTTGCCGTCGCCGTTTGCATCTGCTGCTTCGAGCGCTTTCCCTGTAAGCTTCCTGATATTTATTATATGCTTTTTCAAAGCAGTGGTATCGTTGAGGTCTATCTTTCCGTCACCTGTGATGTCACCCTTTTTATGTTTCTTGTAAAGATTTGCGATAATATCGAACGGAATGTTGTTCTCCTTTGCATACTGCTCCGCACAAGAGCCCTTTACCCCGTATATAGTGACATTATCACAATCTCTGAGAACACCCTCGCCTATAGATGTAACATTTCCGGGTATCACAATAGCCTGCAGCGACTTGCATTCTGTAAAGCAGTGATTCGGTATTTCTTTAACTGTGCTCGGAACAGTTATGATCTCGGCAGCACTTCTGTAGAAGAGATTAGTCTGCATAGAGGTAACAGTTCTTGGTATCTCTACCTCGGTTTTCTTGACAGGTCCGTACAAAAGGATACCGTTTACAATAACAAACTGATCCGCAGCTATCTGATCGTTCAGCCATTTTGTAGGATCAAAGGCCCCTTCTTCGATACTGTTTACACTCTTCGGAATAGTAATATTGCTAAGGCTAAAGCACATTGCGAAGGCCATTTTGCCTATACTTTCAACACCATCAGGTATAACTATGCTTTTGAGCTTCTCGTCCGCAAAGAATGCTTCTTCGCTTATATATTTAATCCCCTTTGGCAGCTTTACCGTTTCCAGCGACTCACAAAAGGAAACGGCTCCATTTCCCATATAAGTAACGCTATCGGGTATACTGATGCTTTTCAGTTTTGGGCAGCAGAATGCATACTCCTCGATCCTCTTTAAGGTAGAGGGCAGCGTTATGCTCTCAAGTTCAGAATGAAAAAATGTACACGATGGAATGATCTCAATGCCCTCGGGTATATTTATAGACGTGACACCGCTCATATTAAATGCACGCTCACCGATGCTGCGGAGCTTGCTTGGCGTTTGAATGATCACGTCACCAAGGCTTGAACAATCCGAAAAGGCAAATTTGTCTATACTCTGAACGCTGCTTGGTATTGTTACATTTTGCAAGGACTTGCATTCATAGAATGCATAATCAGCGATCGTTTTAACGCCCGAAGGTATATTCACAGTTGTGAGTGACGAACAGCTGTAAAACATATTCTCGCCTATCTCGGTAATTGTTGAAGGCAAAACAACGCTTTCAAGGCTTTTGCAGTTAGAAAAAACACTTGTTCCCATGCTGGTAACGCTGTCGGGAACGGTCATTGTCGTTATGGCACATTCACTGAAGGCACTGTTGCCTATGCTTGTCAGAGTTGAATGCAGAGTTATTTCTGCCAGACTTTCACAGCCGGCAAAGGTACATACTGCTATACTTTTGACAGCACTCGGGATATTTACTCTTTCAATGCTTTCGCAATCTCGAAAAGCACTCTTTCCCAGGCTTTTCAAGGAAGACGGAAGAGTAATGCCCGTAAGCTTGGTACAGCCCGAGAATGCTTCATCTCCTATTGACTGAATACCTCGTATCAGATTTATGGCCGTAAGTGCTGTACACCTATAGAAAGCCTTACTGCCGATACTTTTTAGATTGCTTGTAAGTGATACCGTCTCAAGCTTAGTTTTGTTCTGAAATGCCCCGTCAGCGATGCTTCTGACAGGCATTCCGTCTATCGTCAGCGGAATAGTAATATCTGTAGCATAATAATTACAACCAACGATCTCGACAGTACCGTCATCAAGTATCTTGTAGAACAGGTCTTCATATTGGTACCTCTCTGCACCAGCTGCGGTCTGCATATCAAAAAGCGAAACACCCGACGGCAGAGCGGAGCCTGCTCCGAGCACAAGCATCAGAGCACATACTGCACTTAATATTCTCTTTTTCATAGTAAGCGTCCATATCAAAATATCGTCATCTAAAATATACCACTTAATCATGGCTAACACAAACAAAACCGCATTGCTGAGCCGCAATTTCTCCGAAATATACAAAATTGAAGCACTGCCATTGTCTGTTTTATATACGCATGCAGGTGATTTTCTCCGCACTGCCAGCATATAATGTATACACCTATACTATTATAAAGGGGTGCTTTTTTATGACAGTCAGCTTTTCACAGCTGAGAATGAAGGAGATCGTAAACGTATCAACAGGTATGAAGATAGGCTACGCCGATGATATCGAGCTTGATACCGAAACCTCGGAGGTGATATCTATCACTGTTTTCGGCAGGCAGAGAGCCTTCGGGCTTATGGGCAGAGATGAGGATATTGTCATCAAATGCTCGGATATAAAGCTGGTGGGCGAGGACACTATCCTTGTTGATATGGACGAGAGGGCGATATCTACAAAAGAAAAGTCGGTGACGGTTGAAAATTTGTTAAAATAGATAGGCGAAAAATCCTTGCAAATGGAAGAAAGATGTGATATAATATTAAAGCAATTCGCACGGCTTGGCTTTTGCTGTTGGTCCCCGGGCTTTCGGGGTGAAGGCAAGGTAAGTCAGCCGGAGGATCAGTAACGCTTATATAAAGCGAAAAACCAAACAGGAGGGACTACCATGGCAGTAGTATCAATGAAGCAGCTTCTTGAAGCAGGTGTACACTTTGGTCACCAGACAAGAAGATGGAACCCGAAAATGGCACCGTACATTTTCACAGAGAGAAACGGGATCTATATTATAGATCTCCAGAAGACCGTTAAGAAGCTCGAGGAAGCTTATATGTTCGTAAGAGACTTAGCGGCAAGCGGCGAAGAGGTACTCTTTGTCGGAACCAAGAAGCAGGCAGCTGAGTCCATCAAGGAAGAGGCTACCAGAGCTGATGCTCATTTTGTAAACGCAAGATGGCTCGGCGGTATGATGACAAACTTCAAGACAATTCAGCAGAGGATCAAGAGACTTGAGCAGCTCCACACTATGGAAGAGGACGGCACCTTTGACCGTCTGCCCAAGAAAGAAGTAGTTAAGCTCAACCTCGAGATCGAGAAGCTTGAAAAGTTCCTTGGCGGTATCAAGAACATGAAGAAGCTCCCCGGTGCGCTCTTCATTGTTGACCCAAGAAAGGAAAAGATCGCTGTTGCCGAGGCTAAGAAGCTCGGTATACCTGTTGTCGCAATCGTTGACACAAACTGCGATCCTGATGATGTGGATTATGTTATCCCCGGTAACGATGACGCTATCAGAGCAGTTAAGCTTATCGCAGGCTGCATGGCTAACGCTATCATCGAGGGAAGACAGGGTCAGGACGCTGAGGCAGCTGAGGAAGAGGCTGCTAAGGTTGAAGAGACTGACGCAGAAGAGGAATAATAATGCTACAAGGCAGACGATGATTTGTCTGCCTTGTTTTGAGTACGATATTAAATAAAACAGGAGGAATATAAAATGGCAAGCGTATCAGTTGCACAGATAAAGGAACTCATGACCGCTACAGGTGTCGGCATGATGGATTGCAAGAAGGCTCTCGTTGAGGCTGAGGGCGATATGGAAAAGGCAGTTACACTTCTGCGTGAGAAGGGACTTGCTACACAGGCTAAGAAGAGCAGCAGAGTTGCTGCAGAGGGTATCTGCACAGCTGTTGTCAAGGGAAATGTCGGTGCAGTTGTTGAGGTAAACATCGAGACAGACTTCGCTGCAAACAATGACGAGTTCAAGGCATTTGTAGCAGCAGTTGCAGATACAGTAATCGAGCAGAACCCTGCTGACGTTGAGGCTCTTAAGGCCTGCAAGATCAGCGGCGGCGACAAGACCGTTGAGGAAGCTCTTCAGGATCTGTTCATCAAGATCAGAGAGAACATGGTTATCAGAAGATTCACAAGACTTGAGGGTATCCTTGTTCCTTATGTACACGGCGGCGGAAGCATCGGCGTTATGGTTAAGCTCGACTCCAACCTCCCTGCTGAGAAGGTATTCGAGGTAGGTAAGAACTGCGCACTTCAGGTTGCAGCTATGAATCCTTCATATCTGAACAAGGAAGCTGTTCCTGCTGAGGTACTCGATGAGGAGAAGAAGGTACTTCTCGCTCAGATGGCTGAGGATCCTAAGATGGCTAACAAGCCCGAGCAGGTAAAGGTAAAGATCGTTGAGGGTAAGGTAGGTAAGTACTATTCCGAGAACTGCCTGCTTGAGCAGACCTTCGTAAGAAGCGACGTATTCGACGGCACTGTTGGCAAGTATGTTGCTGACGCAGCTAAGAAGCTTGGCGGAAGCATCACTGTTGCTGAGTTCGTAAGATTCGAGCGCGGCGAGGGTGTTGAGAAGAAGGAAGACAACTTTGCTGATGAAGTTGCATCTATGATCAAGTAATTTCTACAATACAGAAATCAAGCGGCACTCTTTCACGAGTGCCGTTTTTGTTTACGCAGGTACAAAAATAAGCCCCCGTGCTTTCGGGGGCTTTAAATCATATTGCAGGTGTGCTCTTGCCTACGGGGAAAAGCTCCTTTTCATCAACTGTTGAGGCTATTTTCTCTATCGCAGGCTCAATGTCGGCCCAGAGTCCGCAGCCGTCGTCCTGTCCGCTGGACTTCCACGCCTGAACTCCGTCCCAGCCGTTGTTGTAGGCCTCTTCATAAGCCTTCGTTATGTCGAAATCTCCGTCAGATACTGCAGGGCACTCACCTATAACAGCGGGCTTTGTGCCGTCAAGTCCGAAATCCTCAGGGCTCTCAGAGAACGGATATCCCCACATTCCCTGCATCCATGAGTACCAGTGTACAGAGTAGAAGTCCACATAAGCGTAGCCCTTGTCATACTTCTCCGAGGTCATTACGCTCTGCAGCTCTGCATCTGAGATCTTGTTGCCCTGCTGCTTGTCAGAATTGTACTTTATCATTCCGAGCCCTACTGTTACCAGCACATCAGAGTTCTCATGTATTGCCGCAGATGCCATTGCATAGTAGCGCTCCAGACCCAGCCAGTCAAGCTTTCCGCACTCATCATTTTCAACTATCCAGTCAGGCTCATTGCATAGGTCTACAGACCATAAATAATCGTTTTTGTCATATCTCTGAACAAGAGGAACTATGTAGTTGTCGATAAAGCTCTCGGTCTTGGTCTGATCGTTTATCATATCACGCCATGCCTGATAGTTTGCGTTCTGATCCTTGAAGCAGTCAAAGGACTGAACTGTAGCCATAATGTAGATCTGATAGGTCTCCGCCAGCGTGAAGAGGTCATCAAGGTCGCTCCAGTGAGCGTCAGTCGCACCGTTTACTGTACCGTCGGGTGAAATGTCGATACCAGTCGTTCCGTCGCAGATTATCCAGACTCTCGCTGCGTTGCAGCCTGCCTCGTGAAGCTTCGAGAAATGCTCCTGCCAGAACTCAAAGTTGAAGCCTCCGCCGAAGTCGTTCCACTTGTCCCACGGAGTATTCACTCCGTTTATCCAGAGCTTCTGATCTCCTACCTTGAAATCTGTACCGTCAACAACTACCTGTGCAGGCGATGATCCTGCATTTTCTTTGAGCTTTTTGTCTACTTCCAGCTCCTTCACCGAAGAGGAGGAAGAGTCACCGCAGGCACTTGTGCAAAGGAGCATAACGCCTGCTAAAGCTGTGCTTATTATCTTTCTGAATTTCAAAAATATCACCTCTGATATAAACTGTATCAAAAGTATAACACATATATCAAAATTTTTCAAGACATCAGCCGGGCAAAAAAGAGAAAATTATGATACGCTTTATACTTGACAAACGGCAAATTTTAGGTTATACTAAAACCATATAAAATAAATAGGAAAAAGGAGGATCTGCGTGAAGATATCTACAAAAGGGCGTTATGCTCTGAGAATGATGCTCGACCTTGCTCTCAATGAGGAAACAGGATATATCCCGATCAAGGAGATCGCTATAAGACAGGGTATCAGTGATAAGTATCTTGAACAGATCATATCTGTACTTAACCGTGCAGGCTTTGTAAAGAGTGTCAGGGGAGCAGGCGGCGGCTATAAGCTGACGAAAAAGCCCAGCGAGTACACTGTCAGAATGATACTGGAGCTGACTGAGGGAAGCCTTGCACCTGTAGCTTGTCTTGAAGACGAGGTAAACACCTGCGAGAGAGCCGAGAGCTGTGTTACGCTAGGCGTCTGGAAGAAGATCTATAAGGCAGTAAACGATGTTGTAGATAACATCACACTGCAAGACCTTGTAGACGACTCAAAGGCAATTGAAGGCGACTATGTGATATAAGCATTAAAGACACCTCTGCTGTAG
>ONLC01000073.1 GCA_900318545.1 uncultured Eubacteriales bacterium | reverse complement strand
GCTTGATGAAGTTGTCGGCAGAGAAAAGGAAATATCCCGAGTAATTCATATACTTTCCAGAAGGCAGAAGAACAACCCCTGCCTGATAGGTGAGCCCGGTGTCGGCAAGACCGCCATCGCAGAGGGCATCGCCCAAAGGATAGTCGATCAGCAGGTGCCCTATCAGCTGCTGGATAAGCAGATATATCTGCTTGACCTTACAGCACTGGTGGCAGGTACACAGTTCAGAGGACAGTTCGAGAGCCGCTGCAAGGGTCTGGTGGAAGAGGTCAAGAAAGAGGGCAACATAATCCTCTTCATCGACGAGGTACACACCCTTGTGGGCACAGGTGACTCCGAAGGCTCCATGAATGCGGCTAATATACTCAAGCCCTCACTTTCAAGGGGCGAGATACAGGTGATAGGTGCGACCACTTTCAAGGAGTACCGCAAGTATATCGAGAAAGATTCCGCACTGGAAAGACGTTTCCAGCCCGTGTCAGTCAGCGAGCCTACGGTGGAGGAGAGCATAACTATCCTTAACGGCATCAAGGGTCACTATGAGGAATTCCATAGGGTAAAGGTCGATGAGGAGACTGTCAGGAAGTGCGTCGTGCTTTCCGAAAGGTATATCAACGACCGTTTCCTCCCCGATAAAGCCATCGACCTGCTGGACGAAGCCTGTGCTTGCAGGAATATCAAGACTCCCGAGCGTGTGGAATATGAGAAGCTTTCGGGAGAGCTTACAGATAACGATCTGGAGCTGGAACGCCAGCAGAGCATGAGCGAGCCTGACTATGAGAAGATAGCCAAGCTTAAAGTCGAGCATGACAGGCTAGATGAGGAATGGAAGAAGCTGGAAGACTTCCTCAACAACAATAAGGTAACGGACGAGGATATATCCACAGTCATCGAACAGTGGACCGGTATCCCTGCAAACAAGATAACCGAGGGCGAATTCGAGAAGATCAGAAACCTCAGAAAGACCCTCTCCGAGCGTGTGATAGGTCAGGACAATGCGGTGGATAAGGTAGCAAAGGCTATCAAGCGTACAAGAGTACAGCTCTCAAAGCGCCGCAGACCTGCATCATTCATATTCGTAGGTCCCACAGGTGTGGGCAAGACCGAGCTGGTAAAGGTGCTGGGCGAATCGCTTTTCGATGCGGTAGAGCCTATAATCAGGGTAGATATGTCAGAGTATATGGAAAAGCACTCGGTATCGAAGCTTATAGGCTCACCTCCCGGTTATGTAGGCTTCGATGATGCCGGTCAGCTTACAGAAAAGGTAAGAAGACGTCCTTACAGTGTTATCCTTTTTGATGAGATAGAAAAAGCTCACCCTGATGTTATGAACATTATGCTCCAGATACTTGATGAGGGCAGACTTAATGATTCTCAGGGAAGATCGGTTTCCTTTGAGAACACTGTTATCGTTATGACATCTAATGCAGGCTCGGCTGATAAGGACACAGGCGTAGGTTTTAACAAGACTGATAATGAGATAGCTCAGGACAAAGCTATGAAGGCTCTCAGAGATTTTCTCAGACCCGAATTTCTCGGACGTGTTGATGAGATAGTTGTGTTCAATCAGCTTTCCGAGGAAAACTATGCAGCTATTGCCGGTCTTATGCTTGACGAAATGAAGTCACCTCTCTCAGAGCAGGGAATAGAGCTCAGATACACTGATGAGGCATTGAAGCTCATAGCCCACAAGGCACACGGTCATAAGCTTGGTGCAAGAGATATCAGAAGAGTAATCCGCAGTGAGATTCAGGACAAGATCGCAGAGGTCATCGTTGAAAACGGTGAAGGTGCTGTTACAGCGGTCGCTGTCGATGCTGACAAAGAAGAACTCAAAATCAGCTCAATATAAATAAAGCAGATAACAGTCCCAAACAATGGACTGTTATCTGCTTTTTGCTTTAGGTCTTTACACCTGCGAATTGTGTCTGATAGAGCTCATAGTAGCAGCCCTTTTTCTTTATCAGTTCATCGTGGTTTCCTTCCTCGGCAACGTGACCCGAATCAATTACAACGATCTTATCAGCATCTCTGATAGTAGAAAGTCTGTGTGCTATAATCAGAGATGTTCTGTTTTTCATAAGTGCAACCATAGCCGACTGAATATTCATTTCAGTTCTTGTATCTACGCTTGATGTAGCTTCATCAAGGATAAGAATCTTCGGGTCTGCAAGAACGGCTCTTGCGATAGAGAGAAGCTGTCTTTGTCCCTGCGAAAGGTTAGCTCCGCCTTCGGTAAGCTTAGTCCGGTAGCCGTCAGGAAGCCTTTCGATAAACTCGTCTGCATTGGCAAATGCCGCAGCCTTTTTTATGTCATCCAGTGTTGCATCAGCACGGCCGTAGCGTATATTTTCCTCTATCGTATCTGAGAACAGCACTGTGTCCTGTAAAACTATCGCTATTGATTTCCTGAGCTTATCCTTCGGGATATCATAAATGCTGGTTCCGTCAATGGATATCTCACCGCTGTCGATAGGATAGAACCTAGTAAGCAGATTAACTATAGTGGTTTTTCCTGAGCCTGTTGCACCGACTATTGCAATTTTCTGTCCTGCCTTGACATCAAGATTAAGGTCATTAAGAACTTGCTTGTCAGGCACGTAGGAGAAATCAATGTCCTTAAATCTGATGTTGCCCTTAACCTCATCAATGTTGAATTCCGCAGTACCATTGTCTTCTTCTGTATCGGATTCCATAACATCGAAGATACGCTCTGCACCTGCGATAGCGGTCTGGATATTTGCGTACTGGTTGGCGATCTCATTGATAGGTCTTGAAAACTGCTTTGAGTAGAGAATAAAGGCCTGTATAGTACCTATTGTGATGCTGCCCTTTATAGCGAGCCAGCCTCCGAAGGCAGCTATGAGTATAAATCCGAAGTTTGAGATAAGATTCATACAGGGTCCCATAACACCGCCGAATATCTGAGCCTTTACAGCACATTTCTTGAGGTCATTGCTCATTTTCTCAAACTCAGCACAAGCGTCATTTTCTTTCGAGTATGAAACTACAGTGCGGTAGCCTGTTACCATTTCTTCAACATGACCATTCAGCCTTCCGAGAAGTATCTGCTGCTGTACAAAATACTTTTTCATGAATTTTGTCAGGAATGAAGATACGATTATCGTCAGGAAAATTGTACTAAGTGAGATCAGAGTAAGCAGGGGAGAGTATACAAGCATTATTACGATCGTGCCGATTATTGTCAGCACACCCGAAATTAGAGAGCCTATCGACTGTGATACGGTAGTTGAGATGTTTTCGACATCGTTAGTCATTCGGCTCATGATGTCACCGTGATTGTGAGTATCAAGATATTTTATAGGAAGTCTTACAAGATTCTTGAACAGGTCGTGACGCATGGTTCTGACCGTAAACTGTGAGAGCCGTGCAGAGCAGATCCCCTGTAAGAAGGTAAATCCCGAGGACAGAAGATATACAACTCCGAGAACTATAAGCGTTTTTCCGAGCCCGTTAAAATCAACCGAGGTTCTGTCCTTGCCTATCGTAATATAATCTATAGCTACCTGCTGAATAGAGGGAGCAGCAAGTCCCAGCACTGTAATTATCAGCATTATTGCTATAAGTGCAAAGAACAGGTATTTGTTTCTGCCTATATATTTTATAAGCTTTTTCAGAGTGGAGCCTGCATTTTCAGGCTTTTCCATATTGAGCCTTGCTCCGTGAGGTCCCGGACCTCCTTTTCTTGCACCGGGGCCTATTTGCGGCATTGGAGGCATTATATTTCACCTCCTGTAGTTTTTACCTGCGAGTCATAAATGTCCTTGTAAACACTGCAGCTCTTCAGAAGATTTTCATGTGTATCACAGCCGCAGAGCCTTCCGTGATCGAGGACTGCTATCCTGTCGCAGGTTTTAACACTTGCAATTCTCTGTGCTATGATAATCAGCGTTGTATTATCCATCTGCTCATCAAGCTGAGCTCTGAGCTTTGACTCCGTACTCAGGTCAAGCGCAGAGGTTGAGTCATCAAGAATGAGTATCTCTGGCTTTTTAAGAACCGCCCTTGCGATAGAGAGTCTTTGCTTTTGACCTCCTGACAGGGAAGCTCCTTTTTCTGCGATCCTGTTTTTATAGGCATCGGGCATTTTCTGAATGAATTCATCTGCCTGTGCTATAGAGGCAGCATTCTGAATATCCTCATCCGATGCATTTTTGTCGCCCCAGATAAGGTTATCCTTAACACTTCCAGAAAACAGCTCGCTCTTTTGAAGCACTATTCCGACCTTTCGTCTTAGCTCATCAAGCGAAAACTCCTTTACATCGGTTCCGTCAACGCTGACAGAGCCCTCTGTTGGGTCATAGAACCTCGGAATAAGATTAACAAGAGAGCTCTTTCCTGAGCCGGTTGCGCCAAGAATAGCAATGCTTTCGCCCGGCTTTATATCAAGAGAAAGGTTTTCGATAACAGGTCTGCCTATCGTTCCGGGATAGGAAAAAGAAACATTTTTGAAGCTGACAGCTCCACGCTGAGAGAACTGTCCTGTAGACTCGCCCGATACAATAACGGGCTCGGTTTCAAGTATTTCATTGATACGTTTTGCCGAGGCAGCCGCTCTTGCAGCGGTCTGAAACATCATTGAGAGCATCATTACTCCGTGCAGCACCTGTGTAAGGTAAGTGATTGCAGCCATCACCTCGCCAACGTGCATTTCTTGTGCCTCTACCTGCAAGCCGCCTATCATAATTACAGCTACTACAGAGATGTTAAGTATGATCATAAGCATCGGCTGAAGTATAGCAGTCAGCGTAGCTACTCTGAGGTTTGACTGCATAAGCTCTGTATTTGCAGTATCAAAACGCTCCTGCTCATAGCTTTCTCTTACGTAGGCTTTTACAACTCTTGCACCTGTAACATTCTCCTGCACGACTGAATTCACATTATCAAGCTTGCCTGCAACGATAGTGAAAAACGGGTTTGCTTTTTTGAGTATCATTATCATTATTACTATTTCTATCGGCAAAGCTATAACAAGGATCAGCCCAAACTTAACATTTAGTGTAAGCATCATTATTATTCCACCAAAGAAGAGGAGAAGATCTCGCACTACTCCTCTCAGCATAAATTCAACCATCTGCTGAACTGCAGTGATATCAGTAGTGAGCCTTGTTACAAGTGATCCTGTAGTAAACTTATCTGTCTGCTGGAATGAAAGCCCCATTACCTTCTTAAAAGCATCTACTCTAAGGTCTCTTGCAAAGCTCTGTGATGCTATCCCTCCAAAAGCAGATGCAGCTATACCGCAGCCGCCGCCGATTATCAGAAAAAGAATCATCAGCACTCCCGAGGCTATAATAATATCCATATTTTTTCCAAGAACACCGTCATCAACTATCTGTGACATAAATATAGGCTGTAAAAGGTCTCCAATGACCTCTCCGCACATCGCAAGGGGAGTAAGTATAGCGAACAGCTTGTACGGCTTCAGATATTTAGCCAGCTTCATTATTATCAATCTCCTCCAGCATATTTATCAGTATTTTTTTGAGGATATAATTCACAGTTTCGATCTCCTCCTCACTAAGACCTTTGAGCATATCACTATCATTTTTTCTGCACAGCGCCCTGATGTTGTTTTCATGCTCTCTGCCCTTATCTGTTATAAAAACCCTAACCTTTCGGTAATCGGTTTTATCAGCCTCGCGGCGAACAAAGCCGTCAGCTTCAAGCTTTGACAGTGCGATAGATACCGAAGGAGCGCTTAGCCTGCATGACTTTACAAGCTCCAGCTGAGTAACACCATCTTTATCCATAAGCAGACCAAGCATCTTTCTGTACCCGTGACTGACGCCCTTACCGTCATGCTGACGGCTTATCCTGTACTCAAATAGCTTTGAAATATCATTGATATACATTGATGTAGTTGCGTCTTCTTTTTCAATAAGCCGCCTTGCTCTTTCCTGAGTTAGCTCTAATTGTTCTCGTTTCATAGTTGTGACTCCTTAGTTATATAATCAATTAGTTCTCTAACTGATTATATAACAAACTAAATGATTTGTCAAGTTCTGTATGGCTAATAAACATAAACTGTTCTATTAGATATGATTAAAGATATTGCGTTTTGTTATAAAAATTAAATAATGTCATAAAAAATGATAAAAAATGTATTTTGTGTTATACTATTTTTTTTATCGTTAAGATTTTACATTAGTTATACAAAATGGTGTAGCCAGATCAATAAAGGAGTTGATAGTTAATGAAAAGAGTTTTATAAATAATAATCAGAAGGAGGTATTATTGTGAAGTATAAAGTAAAAAAAGGGCTGATGAGTATTGTAATGTCGTTTGTTCTGGTAGTCAGTGTCTTTGCGGGGCTGTGCCTATTGCTGCACTCCCACGAAACGAAAAGTTACGGTATGTATAGTCGATATTGCGGTATTTACAAAAATTCACGGGATATGTTTTTTGATGAAAGGTATATCCCGTTTTATCTTATTCCGATTCTGTTTGTTATCTGCCAATTGACTTATCTTATCCTATCTGCTATAATTATAGATATAAATATCGCCATACATAGGAATGATACAAAAATGGATATACGAAAGATCACACCATTATTGCTAGGATTTGAGGAGGTCTTAAAATGTGCCTGATATGCGACAGAATAAAAATGATAAAGGACGGAACAACCCCCTATTTTGTCAAGGAGCTTGAAACAGGATATGTGGTGATAGGCGATAATCAGCATTTTTACGGCTATACGCTGTTCCTCTACAAGCACCACGGAGACAAGACCGAATTGTTCCACCTTGACCCGACGGAGCGGGCGAAATTCCTTGAAGAAATGACAGTAGTTGCCGAGGCTGTGTCAAAGGCATTTGGTGCAGAGAAAATTAATTACGAGCTTCTCGGTATGGGTGACGCACACCTGCATTGGCATCTGTTCCCGAGGGTAAGCGGAGATATCGGTAATTACGGCAATAACGGCAGAGGCCCCGTCTGGTGATATCCTATGGAGAAGATGTATTCCGATGACAACAGACCAAGCGAGGGTCAGCTTGCGGATATGAAAAGCAGGCTGCTTGAGGAATTGGAGAAGCTGATATGAAATCAGAATGGCCGATTTAACAGTCTCTTAATATTCTAAATATGCATAAAAAGGGTGATAATAATGGCATTTTATTCAAGTGCAAGCAACGCTTCATGCTGGCGTGGATATGAGTATTGCGAGGGCAAAAAGGTTTTGTCTTTTGAAAAGAAAAGTGAAACCGAGTATGTTGGGATCGTGCAAGGCTCGCAAACAGAGCCTTACAATGTGAGGATCGACATTGTTCACCCTCGAAAATCGGAGTGTGATTGTCATTTTGCTAATGGCAGAAAGATATGTAAGCACATGGTGGCGCTTGCATTTACAGCATTGCCAAGTATCAAAGCAGAGTATCTGAAAGAGATAGAAGAATCAGAGCGTGAAGCCGAGCGTCAGGAGCAGGAGAACAGGGAAGAAATAAGGAAGTATGTAAATACCCTGACTAAGGCTGAACTGCGTGAAATGCTTATTGAATATATGTATGATGAAAGATATGGAGATCATTATTGGTGAAATTTTTGCGGCATACCTGCCTTGTGTGGGTATGCCGATTTTGCAAATCAAAGCAGCACTATACTCAAACTCCACAAATACTTCCTTGTCAAACTGATACAAATGCGTTATAATAATTTCAACAAAGGCGCTTTTGAACTTGACAAGGAGTGATAATAATGACAATTGGAGCGACCATCAAACAGCTCAGGCAGGAGCAGGACATCACACAGGAACAGCTTGCCGACGCTCTCGGCATAACCTCTCGGGCGGTAAGTCAGTGGGAAACAGACAGAACAGCCCCCGATATTTCTCAGCTGCCTGCACTTGCGAATTTCTTTGATGTTACGACAGACCATTTGCTGGGGGTGGACACAGCACGCAAGGAGGAGGAAGTTGGCAAGATACTTGATCAGGTCAATAAATACGGCAACGAGGGCAGAGATGATAAGATAATAGAATATCTTAGTGAAAAGATAAAAAAATATCCGAAAGAGCCTATTTTACTTAATTACTTGGCTTTTGCTTTAGATGAACACTATTTTAATCACAAGAATGCTGATGACGAGAAACTGAAAAAAGAGAAATCCGAGCAGATCATTTCTTTGTGTGAGCGTGCGCTCAAATACTATAAGCCAACAGAGGATAACAGTTTTGCTAAACAGACGCTTGTTTATCACTATCAGGAAATAGGTGAGCTTGACAAAGCAAGAGAGATAGCCGAGTCATTGCCAATCATAGCCTGCACCAGAGATATGCTCTATTCTATAACGCTCAAAGATGATAAAGAGGCTCTTTTAGCAAATCAGAGTTCATTGCTGTGGAGCTTTTTACAAATGATGCATAGAGTTTTCATCAGAATATATGAATCATCGCAATATACTATCGAACAAAAAATAGAGATACTTGATGCAGATGACGCATTGATAAGACTTATCACGGGCGAAGAACCAAACTTTTATAATGAAAAATTAAAAGATAACGCAGCATCAAGGGCAGGGTGCCTACTACATCTTGGCGAAAATGAAAAAGCGCTGGATATGCTTGAAAAGGCTTACGACTATGCCGATAAATTCGAGAATCGCCCCGATATAATGCACTATACACCCTGC
>ONLC01000240.1 GCA_900318545.1 uncultured Eubacteriales bacterium | reverse complement strand
CTACTGAGCTACAGAAGCATAAAGCGACCGGAATGGGGCTCGAACCCACGACCTCTAGCGTGACAGGCTAGCGTTCTAACCAACTGAACTACCCGGCCAGCAGAGCTTATAGCTCTAAAAATAAACATCTGATGCAAAGCATCAGACGTTTTTGGTGGGAGTTACAGGGCTCGAACCTGTGACCCTCTGCTTGTAAGGCAGATGCTCTCCCAGCTGAGCTAAACTCCCAAACGCTGGTGTACGGGATCTCTCCCGCAACAGTAACTATTATACACCATTTTCGCCTGTTTGTCAAGCCCTTTTTTGAAAAAATAAATTTTTGTACATCTTGCCTCTAAAGAGCACTCTCGCAGCTTCTCTTTACAGCACAATATCAAAAAGCTCCCGAGTTACCCCGGGAGCTTCAAGCTTACTTATTATTGTTCAGCTGATCCTTGAGCTTCTGCTGTTCCTGCTCCATGAGCTTCATCAGGTCCTCAAGCGACTGTCCCGACGAACCTGCATTTGATGATGCTGCCCTCTCTGTCGGACGAGGTCTTGCAGCTGTTGTTCTGGGTCTGCGTCTTGCAGGTCTTCTTGCAGCTGTGCTTCTTGGAGCTGCTGCGTTCACATCGAGCTTGAGCTCGCTTTCATCGCCAAATGAAGGAGTCTCAAGGCTGCTTACAGGAGTCTCCTGAACAGGCTGCTGAGGTGCAGCTGCCTGCTGTACGGGCTTAGCGAACTGAGCGTTATTCTCAGGCTCAAACCTTATCTCCTCCTGAGGAGCATTGCTCTGCTGTGCAAATGCACCGTCATCGGATGCAGCTGCAGGCTGTTCGTTATGCTTATTGCGGTGATTAGCGATCTGCTCGCCCTCGTTCTGTCCGCCGAAGAGGAAGTCATCAAGGCTTACTGTCTCGGGCTCATTGCCGTTTTCAAACTCTTCCTCTTCCTCGTCCTCATCATACTCATCGTCAGAGGATCCCGTAGCGATAACTATAATAAGCTCGATCACGATAAGCAGAAACAGCGGCACTGCCAGACAAACGATAAAGCCAAACTTCGAGATCACAAAGTTTATAACCTTACCTGCTGTTTTGTAGTAGGTTGAAGCCGTACCGACAATATTCTTTGACTTTACCTGATAAAGCCTGTTAGGATTGTTCTCCTGATAGATAGTGTAGATAACACCGCTCTTGTCCTCAGCCTCGCTTATGTCATAAAGTCTGAAAACGCTTGTGCCCACCCCGGGAACGTTCTCGCACACGATAGCCTCGCCGATCTTATCAACGCTCGGAGTAGTATTGTTTGACGCAATTACCAGCGACCCCTGCGGAACGCTGTCGCCCATAGCGGTCGAATCCATAAGATAAAGGCTGTAGCCTGCTATAGTAGGTGTTACATCTTTATTCTTGAAGATAACCTTGCTTATCAGCAGAAGTATACCTGCTTCAAGTATGATAAACACAATAAAAAATATCAGGACGTTTTTTCCTGCCGAAGATTTCTGCTTGGTAGCACTGCTCATAAGAGTACATTCCTTCCTTTTATTAAGACAGATAAGCAGCACACAGGGGGTGCCGCTGTCTGACCGAAATATTTTATTTTGCGGTTCAATCTTTATTATAGCATACTATTTCTCAAATTTCAACCGTTTTAACACTTTTTTCACGAATTTACGTACACTTTACCTGAAGAAAACAGTAATAGTATACAGACCGTCATTTTTAACGAGGGCAAACTCATTCGTAGCCCAGCCTGCACCTGTCTGAGAAACGGCATCGTAGAGGATATTGTATATCTCCGCACCGTAGCCTGTGTAGTCATCGAAAAGCTCCGAAACAGCCTGATTGTAGTGGTCAGCGTCCGAGCACTTTATCCTTGCGGCATAGTCACCGTCAGTCATCGAGGACACCGCAGCGTACTGCATAACATCGTACGCCGAAGTAACACCGTCATAGTAGTAGCCCATTCTGATGTAATATCCCAGTGCCTCAGACCTTGCGGCAGGGTAGGTGATATACCTGTTGTCGTCAGGCTCATGAGTTATGGAGATCTCCTCATCGGTAAGTCCAAAATAGTCATATCTTCTGTAAGGCGAGCCCGAAGCTGTCATGGGGTCATCCCATGTAACGTCGATATTCGTCCATTCGTCCTCTATCATTATCTTGTTCCAGATATGCGGCTGAGGTCCCTGCTCGTCAGATGCAAAGCCGCTGACGCATACGCAGTCTATATCAGCCCTTGCACAGAGCAGCTGCATAGCCTTGGTATAGCCCTCGCACACAGCCATGCCCTCTATAAGGCAGCCGTAAGCTGAATGCGGAGCAGAGCCGCTCTCCGAATACTGGCAGCTGTCGATGATAGTATCGTGGAAATAGAGCACCTTCTTATAATCGGACCAGCCCTCGTTCACACCCGACATTATATCGTCAAGCTTCTGGTCGAGCATAGCTTTTTTAAGCTTAGCCTCGTCCTTTGTCATCGAGTAATTAAGCCTCAGGTTCGTAACATTTCCGTTCTTATCAACGTTTATAGAGTACTCCGAGCCGATATAGTCGATATAAGGCATCTGAGACAGTATTATCCCTATAAAGTCGCTTATATCCTCACGGCTGATTACAGAGCCGTCAAGAGCTATATCGTCTTCAAAGTCAGATATTCTTCTGTAAATATCGCTCAGAGTCCTTTTCTGAGCATCTGTCATATTCTCGGTAACGAGCTGAGCAGACTTCGGGATATTGAAGGTTTCGGTCGGAGCTGTGTTCTGCTCACGATTGGGCATAGTACGGCTTACATATCCCGACGACCTTTCGCCGGTAACGGTTGTATTTTCATTCCCGGACCTGCTGCTTTCCACAGCCATGCAGCCGCAAAGCAGCACAGCAGCAGTCAGTATACCAAGAAGTGATCTTTTAAAACCCGTTCCTGTCACCGTTTTTCTCTCCCTCAATAAAGTTACTTTCCTAAGCTTACTTGCTCTCTTTCAGCCAGACCCTCAGCCTGACTATCTTTTTATCGCTGACCTCAGCTATTGAAAATCTTATGTCCTTCCATTCAAGCTCAGCCGTTTCGCCGTCCTCAGGAATATGTCCGAGCAGCTCCGTCACAAAGCCGCCGATAGTGTCGTAATCTCCGTCATACTCTTTTCCGAGTGCTTCCATTACC
>ONLC01000159.1:1832-7318 GCA_900318545.1 uncultured Eubacteriales bacterium | reverse complement strand
CTCTCCTCGAAGTTTTCCGCACCGAGGATATGTCCCTTGTGTGGTCTGACACGCTGGAAGATGTATCGCTGATGTTCAATTCCGATAACAGAAACACTTTATTTGATGAGAACACAGGCGACTTAGAGCTTTGCTTTACAAGCTCCGATGAGGATAATATGGAGCTTGGTGTTTACCGCAGGAATATCTTCGGAGACAGCGCCGAGGACACTCAGCCCGACTACAGCGAAGCCGACATTCCCGATGGGCTTGCTGTTACTACAACCGTTTCTGCCGAGCCCACAGAGGAGCTCCCCGAATACGAAGAGATAACCCCAGCAATGGAAACTACAACAGTCACGACAGTTATCCCGGATGATGAACTGTACGGTGAATAATACTCCCATTTACAGCAAAAGCCCCTGTCTTTCGGCAGGGGCTTTCCTGATTTAAGAGAACTGCTGTTTCAGCTCACTGATCTTCTGCTGTTCAGCACAGTCGGTCTGATACCAGCCCTTTTCACTCATCTTTGAGTAGATCTGATCCTGCATTGAAAGCGAGGAGTTGAGCGCCGATGAAAAACGGCTTCTGACATCTCCGCTCGATGCCTCGATAGTTCCATGCAGATAAAGGTCGCATACGCCCTTTTCGAGCATAAGCATATTTTCCATAAGCTCCTGATCGTTCATATTATCCTTCCTTTCATTATGAGAGTAATCCGTAGATCTCCGAGAAGATCTGTCTGTGGCTCTCTGTCATTGAGCCTGCAAGCTCCCTGAGAGAGGGGTCTGAGAGCTGTTCGCTGAGCTCCCTGCACTTGGTCAGGAAATATTTCTCGTGACCGAGAGCGTCTCCGATATAGAGAAGTTCCTTGCTTGTCATTTTTATTCCTCCTTTTTGTTCGGGCTTAAAGCTGCCCGTTAATTCCATTATTCCCCTTTGACGGAAAAATATACCGAGCCGTGAGAAAAACTTCGTTGACAAAAAAGCTATAGTATGATATACTCTATTCATAGAACGATAACGTTTTCGTAAAATGAAAGGAGATAAACTATGTTTTGTATAAAATGCGGAACAGAGCTTGCTGAGGGCTCGGCCTTCTGCACCTTCTGCGGAACAAAGCAGAATGTCACAGTTGAGCCTGTGATACCCGAAAGCGAAAACCCTGTTATCTCTGACCCTCAGCAGGCAGTTCAGCCAGCTGCTGATACACCTGCTCCCATGTTCGCTGAGAATGTGAGTGCTGACGGCACATCTGCCGTTCAGAAGGGCAATATGAAAAAAGCGGTGATAGTGCTTGCAATATTGCTGGTGCTATGTATGCTTGCAGGAGCACTTGTGTATTTCCTGAACAGGAACGAAAAGCCCGGAACTGAGATAGTAAACGCAGTCAAGGCCACAGAAAAGGCAGAGAGCTTCAAGGCTGAAATGACTATCGACCTGAACGCCAATGGCATACAGAAGATCATGAATGCCGAGGGTGAGAAAACAGCAGGCAATCCACTACTGTCGGTAATGGGCTCGTCGCTTCTTAAAACCGATGCTCAGCTTTACGTCAAGGGTGAGGGCGAGGACTTCAGAATGCGAATGGTCTTCGGCAATGCGATCCAGATGCTCATGGATAATAACGGTATAACTACAAGTATGTCCACCTCGGGGCTTGGGGCAATAATCGGCGGAACCTCCGATAAAGACCGTACTCAGACACGCGAGTACGATGACGGCAACAGAAAGCTTTTTGATATGCTGGCTTCAAGAGACGTTATCGGCTATATCTCAGATAACAGCGAGCTTGATTCGACAATAAAAAAGGGTATCAAAAACTATGAGAAAATTCCCGATGTGTTCGAGAAAATGCTCAATGATAAAAACGCTGACTACATAGAAAGCTATGAGAAAAAAGACGGCGCCTACACCTACAAGATAGATGTAAGGAAGTTTGCTGATGCTCTTCTGGATAACGAGGAGCTCGGCATAAGCAAGGATGAAAAGCAAAGCCTCTCCAAAGAGCTTGACGAGCTGACCTCCAAGCTGAAATGCACATTCTACGCTAATATCAGCGTTTCGGTAAGAAGCGATAAGCTCGATAAGGTCGAGACAAAACTTTTTGCCGATGATAACGAGCTCATGACCTTTACCTGTGAGTTCTCCGAGTACGGAGACATCAAGGACAGTGACCTTGAATTGCAGAAGCTTAAAGGCAAGGCATCGGGACTTGGCAGTTTACTTGCTCCCTCAATGACGAACTATGTATCAAAAAGCAAGCAGATGTCCGCAAACTCAAATGCTAAAATGGCGTTTTCCTGTATTATGTCCAAAATAGCGGAGCTTGAAAGTGACGGCAAAACCTTCCCGACAGGCACCTTCAGCTTTGAGATAGAGGACTATGACGAAAACGATCCTGTTCAGTCCTTTATCTACGAGAATTTCAGCGGCAATAGTGACGACGGTATGGGCGAGGTCTATTACGTGATAAAAAGCAGCGGCGAGGTAGATTTTGTCCAGTGGAGAAAAGACGATTCCTCTGTAATCGGTCAGTACCCCAACCCGATAGATGCCGATGACTCCGATTCGGCTGAATGGGGCGAACTTAACCAATAAAAAAAGGACCTCCCTCGGGAGGTCTTTTTTCTCAGCATATTCTCGGAAGAAGCTCTCCCTTGGGCTGCGGGAGAATGGTTTGTGTGCCGATCTCTGTTTCGAGAATTACCTTGCCCTTGTTATCATCGGTCACTCTGCCGATGATAGCTGCATTCTGCGAATACTTACCCTTTCTGAGCTCTGCAACTATAGCCTCTGCCTTGTCGGCAGGTGCGAAGATAACAAGTCTGCCCTCACAGGCAAGATAGAGAGGCTCAAGGCCTAACATTCCGCAGACGCCCTTAACTCTGCTGTCTACAGGGATAGCTGTCTGGTCAAGGGCTATGCCTACATCACTCTGTGCGGCTATCTCATAAAGGACAGTTCCTACTCCGCCCCTTGTCGCATCACGGATAACGTGAACATCGGGTGCGACCGAAATAACACTCTCTACTGTTCCCCAGAGAGGTGCACAGTCGCTGTCAACATCTGAGTCGATACCGTATTCATCTCTTGCGATAAGGATAGTACAGCCGTGTCTGCCGACATCTCCTGTTACGATAACAGCATCTCCTGCCTTTGCCTTAGTTCCCGAGGTGCTTACACCCTCCTGAATAACTCCTACGCCTGTGGTGGTTATAAATACTCCGTCGCACTGACCCTTGCCTGCTACCTTTGTGTCACCTGCTACGATCTTTACACCGACCTCCTTTGCAGTTTTCTCCATAGCGGCGGCTATCTGCTCCAGACTGTCAAGAGGGAAGCCCTCCTCGATAACGAAAGCACAGGTCATGTAAAGGGGCTTTGCTCCCATACAGGAAAGGTCATTGACCGTTCCGCAGATAGAGAGCTTGCCTATATTGCCTCCGTTAAACTCCCACGGCGACACAATAAATCCGTCAGTTGTCATGGCGAGCTTTCCGTCTATCTTCGGGAGGACTGCCGCATCATCGGCAGTGAACTCGGGATTTGAGAAATGCGCCTTGAACACCTTTTCGATAAGCTCACTTGTCTGTTTTCCTCCTGCTCCGTGAGCGAGGGTAACTGTATTTGCACTCATATCTATCTCTCCTTTATACTAAACCTGAATATAAATAATACGCTGAGCACGCACCCTCATCGGATACCATGCAGGCACCTATCGGGTGCATAGGGTCGCAGGCCTTGCCGAACACCTTGCAGTCCGAGGGCTTGCATTTGCCCTGTAAAACGTCACCGCAGCGGCAGGCGGGATTGGGCTTGCCCTCTATCCTCGGCATATCGTACTTGATTCGTGAGTCAAAGTCTGCATACTCGCTTCTGAGCTTCATTCCCGACATCGGGATAAGTCCCAAGCCTCTCCACTCGCTGTCACAGGGCTCCATTACCTCATTCATAAGGGCTATAGCCGCAGGATTGCCCTCGTCTCTGACTACCCTCGGGTAGCAGTTGCGGAAGAAAGGCTCGCCCTTTTCAAGCAGCTTCACCGCCGTTGCCAGAGCTGTTATAAGCTCGCTTGCAGTAAAGCCTGCTACAACTCCCGATACGCCCTGCTCCTCGCATAGCTGTTTACAGACAGCGTTTCCCGTGATAGCATTTACATGACCCGGGTAAATAAACGCATCAGCGCTGCCGACAAGTGCCTTGTAGGCATTCGGCATCGTTTTGTTTGCAGTCAGTATCGAAAAATTCTCAAGCCCCAGCTCCTTTGCCTTTTTCACGGCAAGACAGGCAGAGGGCGTTGTCGTCTCAAAACCGACAGCTAAGAAAACTACCTGCTTGTCGGGGTTCTCCTTTGCGATCTCAACTGCGTCCTGCGGTGCATATACAGGCCTTATCTGTGCGCCCTGAGCCCTTGCGCCTGCAAGGCTCATTTTAGTACCCGGAACCTTTATCAGGTCACCGAAGGTACAGACTATACAGCCCTTTTCCAATGCCAGCCAGCACGCCTCGTCAATGAAGCCCACCGCCGTTACGCAGACAGGACAGCCGGGTCCTGAGATAATGTCAATATTCTCGGGGACAAGCTTTCTTATACCCAGCCTGAATATCTCATGCGTATGAGTTCCGCAGACCTCCATTATACGGAGGGGTCTTCCACTGTAGCCTGTGATTATGTCACGGGCTTTTTTCATCTGTTCGTTCATAAAAGATCTCCCATAACGTCCTCGGCCTCTTCCTCATCGGAGGAGGTGATCTTTGCGATAGCCACGCCTGCGTGAACCATAACATAGTCACCCGGCTCTAACTCCTCAAGTATGCCTGCGCTGATCTCACGCTGTGCTCCGCCTGCATCAATCAGAGCGGTATCGTCCTTAACACTTACTACTTTTGCTGATAATCCAACACACATAATAATTCTCCTTTATATAATTTAGTTTGTATGATCTCTCCATTTATAAGCCGCCTGCCCGAGTGCTATGCCTCCGTCATTCGGGGGGATAAGGCTGTGGATAAGCACCTTGAAGCCCTTAGCCTCCAGACTGCTTTTAGTGAGCCTTACGAGAAGCCTGTTTTGAAAAACTCCGCCGCTTAAAGCAATTGTCTGCAAAGCATACCTCTCACGAAGCCTTTCGCAGGCAGTACATATATCCTGCATAAGTGCCTTATGGAAAAGGTACGAAAGCTTTCCTCTGTCCTCACCCCTGAGGAAGCGCTCTGCTATTTCGCCTGCAAGAGCCGTTGTATCTATGATACCGTCCTCGCTTACGTGTGAAGTGAGCTTACACTCAATATCACTGTGAATGCGTTCAAAGAGCTCTGCTGCGTACATCAAAGCGGTTGAGGCTTCGCCCTCAAAGGTAGATGCCTTTCTTATCCCCAGTATTGCCGAGACTGCATCGAACACTCTTCCCATACTGGTTGACTTCACTGCGTTGAGCCCCTTGTCAGCCATCACTGACTGGAGCTTGAAGGTCTTTTCATCGCAGAGGTCAAGCCTTTCGCAG
>ONLC01000159.1:1462-1803 GCA_900318545.1 uncultured Eubacteriales bacterium | reverse complement strand
CGCCAGCCCTCCTTTGCGGAAAGGTCTCCGCCCACCTGCATAAACGGCTTTATGTGACCTGCTCTCTCATAGCCTTCATAGTCACAGATAAGGAGCTCACCGCCCCAGACCGTACCGTCATCACCATAGCCTGTGCCGTCAAAGCTGACACCTATCACACGATCTCCGTCACTGACGGCATTCTCCGCCATGCAGGAAAGTATATGTGCATAGTGATGCTGAACCTGAACAAGAGGTATACTGTGCTCACCTGCATATTCCTCGGCAAAGGTGACTGTGTTATAAAGAGGGTGCTTGTCGCTTATAACCGCCTGCGGCTCACATTCGAGCATTTTTGTCAT
>ONLC01000159.1:0-1446 GCA_900318545.1 uncultured Eubacteriales bacterium | reverse complement strand
CGAGCATTTTTGTCATTCTGTCAAGCGATTCTCCGAGAGCCTTTACAGTACGTATATCTGCCATGTCGCCTATATAGGGTGAGGGGTATAGCATTCCGTTTTTAAGGGCACAGAAGCTGTTTTTGAGCTCCCCTCCTATAGCTACCGACTGGATATTCTTTCTGCCCTTCATCATCACAGGCAGAGGTGCAAAGCCTCTTGAGCGCCTTATCATATAAGGCTTGCCGTCGAGCCAGTCCATTACGCTGTCATCGGCACGGATAAGAATATCCCTGTTGTGGGAAAGTATCAGGTCGCAAAACGAGCCTATCTCCTTTACTGCGTCATCATCGTTACGGCAGATAGGAGCGCCCCTTGCGTTGCCGCTTGTCATAACAAGGCAGTCTGTCATTATCACATCATCGGGATAGTCAAAAAGAAGCATCTGCACAGGTGCATAAGGAAGCATAACTCCGACAGTAATATTATCGGGGGCAATACGCTCACTCAGCGACTGCTCCTTTCTTTTTTCAAGAAGCATTATCGGCTTCTGCCAGCCTGTGAGGTACTGCTCCTGACCGTCTTTGACAATGCACTCACGCTGAACGGTATGCATATCCCTCATCATTACAGCAAAGGGCTTCATGGGGCGGTGCTTTAGCTTTCTCAGACGCTCCACCGCTTCGGTGTTCTTAGCGTCACAGCAAAGATGAAAGCCGCCTATGCCCTTGACTGCTGCGATCTTACCTTCCATTACTGCACGGCGCACTTTTGTTATAGCCTCGCCGCCCTTGGTTTCCTCACCGATGATGTAAAGCTCGGGTCCGCAGTCATTACAGCACACGGGCTGAGCGTCGTAACGTCTTGTCGAGGGGCTGTAGTACTCTTCTGCACACTGAGGGCACATCGGGAACTTCTTCATACTGGTGCGCTCACGGTCATAGGGCATAGCATCTAAGATCGTCAGGCGTGGTCCGCACTGAGTACAGTTTATAAACGGGTGCAGATATCGCCTGTTGCTCTTGTCGAAAAGCTCTCTCCTGCATTTGTCGCAGGTGGCTATATCGGGCGAGATGAAAATATCGCCGTACTCCTTTTCGCTCTCGATTATCTCAAAGCTATCGAAAGCCTGCTCGTCGATTTCAAGACGGTCAAGCCCGAGTATCACTGCCCTGTCGGGCGGTCTGATTTTTATCTCATCGGTAAGAGCATCTATCTGTGAAGGCTCACCGCTGACGATGATCTCCACATAAGAGCCCTTGTTGGCAACAGTTCCGAAAAGGCCGAGCCTTTTTGCCGTGACCGATATGAACGGTCTGAACCCGACCCCCTGAACAATGCCGTAAACGTGTATATTAGCTGTCATATCGTTCCTCTTTGATAAGTCTGCCCGAGACCGCAAAGTGCGGCCAGTCTATCCATTCTCCTGTGAAGCCTTTGGCGGCTCTGCGGAAAAAGCTGTCGGCA